>JAQSXC010000116.1 GCA_029266335.1 Eubacterium sp.
AGTGTATTTTTTTTGGTGGCTAAGCCTTTTATAATCTTTCCTATTTTCATATGATCTACCCCAGTTCAATTTAATAAAAAAATCGTGGTACTTAACATTAAACAGCTCTTGTAAGTACCACGATCAGGTTAGGAATTAGTTATTTTATTTTTTCCTTCACAGCGTCATAGTTGTCAAGAGGAACATATCCAACTTCTTTTGAAAGAGTAGCAGCATTATCAATGTAGTACTGAATAAATGCTTTTACCTGAGGCTGGTCCATCTTAGCCTTATTAACATATATGAAGAGTGGCCTTGAAAGTGGTGCATAGGATTTGTCTTTAATTGTATCAAAAGTCGGTTCAATAGCACCTTTTCCTGCATCTATTTTAAGAACCTTGAGCTTATCGGTATTTTCTTCATAGTATGCAAAGCCAAAGTATCCCATTGCATCCTTGTCACCAGCAATTCCTTGTACTAAAACATTATCGTCTTCACTTGGAGTATAGTCGGTTCTGGATTCCTTTGCCTTCTTATTTATTGCTTCGGTAAAGAATTCAAAAGTACCCGAATCAGTTCCCGGACCGTATAATTTAATTGGTTCAGCAGGCCATTTAGGATTTACTTCATTCCAGGTTTTTACCTTACTGTCTTTTGCCCATATCTTATTCAGCTCGGCAACTGTTATTGTTTCGGCCCAGGTGTTATCCTTGTTAACTACTACTGATATGCCGTCATTTGCAATTTCGAGTTCAACATAATCAATTCCGTTTGCTTTTGCCTTATCAATTTCTTCCTGTTTGATTGTTCTGGAAGCATCGCAGATATCTATTTCTCCGGCAACAAACTTCCGCAACTGCCATAGTTATTGGGTAAACTGTACTTGATCCATCTATTACAATTTGTCCGCCGAGCTTATCAGTTGCAGTTGAGCTTTCAGCTGCAGTTGAACTTTCAGTTGCTGCTGAGCTTTCTGAAGCACTGCTTGTTGAGCTCTGAGAATTGTCATTGCTTGTTCCGCATGCAGCAATTGTTGCAGATAAACTTACTCCCAATACTAATGCTGCTATTCTTTTCATTATTACGGATTTTTTCATTTTGTAACCTCCCATAAATGTTCAATCAATAATTATTATTTCTTAGTAAGTAGATTTGTATTAAATTTTGTTTTATTAAATTGCAACCTGCTTACTACAATTCAATTATATTAAGGTTTTTTAAAGAGAGTATTTGGTTTTGGTTAACTATTGTTAATTACATATTAAGAAAGCTTAACAAAGCAGCTGTCACTACAAGCAGCAAAGGTGACAAATTACATTAAAGACAATAAAAAGGTGCTGCACATTAACTCAAATTATTAATTGCAGCACCGCTGTTTCTTAAATAAAAATTATTTATATAGAAATTATTGTTTTTACTACTTATCACTTTGTGGCTTATAATCTTTCTTTTCACTATTCTATGGATTTCTGATATTTATTTCTTAATACTATTGTTATTGCATTAGTTGTAAGAAGTATTGCCAGAAGTACTATGATGCCTGCTGCAGCCAGATCCTTGAAGTCTTCCTTAGGCAAACCCATCCAGTAATATATTTGAAGAGGAAGGGCGGTGAATACTGAAAAAACACTGTCAGGAAGCTTTGAAACATAGGTTGCCGCACCCACCATCAGCAAAGGAGCACTTTCTCCGAGGGCTCTTGATACTGACAAAATAACACCTGTAAAAATACCTGGTAAAGCTGCCGGGATGACGATTTTTCTGATTGTCTGCCATTTAGTTGCTCCCAGAGCATAGGAGCCATGTCTTAAATACTGGGGAACAGCCTTGATGGCCTCCTGTGAGGATACAATTACTATTGGCAGAACTACAAGTGACATGGTCAGTGCACCTGATAAAATACTTTTCCCAAGGCCAAGAGTTCTTACAAACACTGCCAATCCCAATAAACCATATACAATTGATGGCGTTCCCGATAAATTTGATATGTTAACTTTTATAAATTTTGTAACTCTGTTATTTTTTGCATATTCCTCAAGGTACACTGCCGTACCCAACCCAATTGGAACCGCAAAGGCTATTGTTAACAGAATTATATTAATACTGCCTGCTATACCTGGCAGGATACCAGCCTTATGGGGAAATCTTGACGGAAAGTTGGTAAAGAAGGTTTTTGTAAGAAAAGGTACTCCTCTTCTTATTATGTCTATCATAAGTACAGCCAGTACAACTATTCCTATTAATGTTACTAAAAATATTACACCATGAAAAATTGAGTTTTTTAGTTTTCTATATTTAACGAGATTCATATGTCGCCTCCATACATACACTTCATTCTGAACTGATTTGTACCGCTCTCTTTCTCAGTCATGCCTTAATACTCTTTTCTGTATTTATCAACCATGTAGTGTGACAGAATGTTAAGTCCAAGGGTTATAAGGAATAAAAGAAGACCTACGGCAAATAGTGAATAATATCCCACAGTTCCATGCGGATTGTCACCCTGGCTCGCCTGAACTATGAAGGAGGTCATTGTCTGAACACTCTCAAGTGGATTAAAGGTCAGGTTTGGTCTGGCACCTGCAGCGATTGTTACGATCATTGTTTCACCTATGGCTCTTGATATAGCTAAAACAAAAGATGCCGAAATACCTGATATTGCTGCCGGAACAACAACCTTCAGAGAAGTCTCCATTTTGGTAGAACCAAGTGCCAGAGCTCCCTGTCTCAGACTGTCCGGCACTGCCCTTAACGCATCCTCACTTAATGAGGAAACAAGAGGAATCGTCATGACACCTATTGCGATACTTGCACTTAATGCATTAAATATTTCCGTCTGCGGTATTATACCCTTTAAAAACGGAGTTATTGTTGTTAATGCAAAATATCCGAATACAATAGAAGGGATTCCTGCAAGCACTTCCAGTATAGGTTTGATGATCTTTCTTACTCTCTTATTTGCATATTCACTAAGGTAAATGGCTGTAAATAAACCTATAGGTATTGAAATCACAGCAGATATTAATGTAATTAATAATGTTCCGCACACCAGAGGAAGAACTCCGAACTCAGGTTCACTGAACAATGGTGTCCACACTCTTCCAAACAGAAAATCCTTTATGGGTATCTCTTCAAAGAAACCTATGGAATCTTTCAGAAGGGATATTATTATTCCTATAGTAGTTAATATAGTAACTATTGCAAAAAGAAAAAGAATATTTTTGGCCACAATATTTGACAGTTTCATTCTTTTTATTCTATTGTTGGCATTTTTTCTATCCTGTAATGCACTTGTGCTCCGTGTCATATTAATCTCCATTTCCGGCATGAATTTTTCAATCTCGTTCAGACTTATATCCATTTCAGTCTGGCTTGAGCCCTTCAAATTACATCTTCATAATATCACTAATAAAAAAAAGCAAAAAGTAAACTGCTGTTAAGCCAATGTTAATAAAATGTTAAGTATAATGCCATCTGTTTTATTCTTATCCAAACATTATTAAATTATAGTTAAGAAATACTATAACAGTTTAAAGATTAAATTGCTTTAATATGTAAATACTATGGTTAATCCGATTAATTTCACCGAATTATTATTAACACTAAGTTAACACAGAATTAAACCTGCATTAAAAAAGTGTTGTTATTATTAAATTACCTAATAAATAAATTTTAGATAGAGGATTACCATTATGACAAATGATTATAGAATAACAACAAAAAACTTAAATCTTTTTTATGGGGATCTCCAAGCACTCAAAGACGTGTCCATTGACATTCCGAGCAACCAGGTTACTGCCTTTATCGGTCCTTCAGGCTGCGGAAAGTCTACTTTTCTGAAAACCCTTAACAGGATGAACGACCTGATAGCAAATGTCACAATAACCGGAGATGTGTACTTCGACGGTTTGAATGTTTATAAAGAGTATGATATAGTTGAGTTGAGAAAAAATGTTGGAATGGTATTCCAAAAACCTAATCCTTTTCCCATGTCAATTTATGACAACATTGCATATGGTCCGAGAATTCATGGTATAAAATCCAAATCCAAATTGGATGATATAGTAGAAATGAGTTTAAAAAACAGTGCCTTATGGGATGAAGTCAAAGACAGATTGAAGCAGAATGCTTTAGGACTGTCAGGTGGTCAGCAGCAGCGTTTGTGTATTGCCAGAGTTTTAGCGGTTGAGCCTGAAGTAGTTTTGATGGATGAGCCCACTTCTGCGCTGGATCCTATATCAACTCTTAAAATTGAAGATTTGATTGAAGAATTAAAGCAAAACTATACTATAATAATAGTTACTCATAATATGCAGCAGGCAGCAAGAATTTCAGACATAACTGCATTTTTCCTTCATGGTGAAATTGTAGAAGTCGGCAATACCAATCAGTTATTCAGCAATCCAAAGGACAAGAGAACTGAAGACTATATTACCGGAAGATTTGGTTAAGAGTTTACAACCGTGAAGAAATTACCCGACTTACGGCACTGTCTTCACGTGCTGATTAGCCGCAAGTGTATTATACAGTACTAAACTTACGAGTTTTACAACATAGATAGGAGATTTATATGGTTAGACACTCATTTGACAAAGAACTTGAGCAATTACAGAATTTAATGGTTAGAATGGCCGGTTTGGTTGAACAATCAATAGAAAACTCCATTTTAGCTTTAAGAAGACAGGATATTGAACTGGCCAGAAAGGTTTACGAAAGTGATGATGAGGTTGATGAACTGGAAGGAAAGATTGAAAAAATCTGTATAAATCTTATTGCCAGGCAGCAGCCGCTGGCCAAGGATCTTAGAACTATCAGTACTGCATTGAAAATAATTACCGATATGGAACGTATCGCAGACCATGCTGCAGATATTGCCGAACTCACAATAAGAATGGCCGATATGAAGTATATTAAGCCCCTGGTTGATATTCCGCACATGGCCGAACTTGCCAAGAAGATGGTTATAAGGTCAATCGATTCCTATATCAAGCAGGATATAGTTCTTGCAAAAGAAGTATGTGACGGTGATGATGAAGTTGATGATCTTTTCTCAAAAATTGTTTTGGAACTTATCAATATTATGAAGAATAATCCTGAGACAGTGGAACAAGCTACAGATTTTATGTTTATTGTGAAATATCTTGAACGTATCGGCGATCACGCTACAAATATAGCTGAGTGGGTTGTCTTTAACGTTACCGGCTCTCATGATCATCTGGCCAGAAAAACAGACTAAGAGGTGCAAATATGTCAAAACAATCAATTTTTGTTGTTGAAGATGAAATGCATATCCAGCAGTTAATCAAATATAATCTTGAAGCAAATGGCTTTAAGGTCACAGTTTTTGACAACGGTGAAGATTTGATAGCACGCAGTCATGAAAACATTCCTGATCTGTTTATACTTGATATTATGCTTCCGGGTATTGATGGTCTGGAGGTTTGCAGGCAACTGCGGCAGAATTCTGTGACTAAAAATGTACCTATTATTATGCTGACCGCAAAAAGTGAAGAGTTTGACAAGGTATTGGGTCTTGAATTAGGTGCAGATGACTATATAACAAAGCCTTTCAGTGTCAGAGAACTGCTGGCAAGAATAAAGGCACTTTTCAGAAGAATAAATACAGTTGTTGAGCCAAAGGTTGATGTTATTACACATGCCGATATAACAATAGACTGTACCAGAAGAGAAGTTTATAAGGGTGACAAACTGATTGAAATGCCTCTTAAGGAATTTGAACTGCTTAAAATGCTTATTCTTAATAAGGGTAAAGTTTTATCCAGAGAACATCTTTTAGATAAAATCTGGGGTTTTGACTATTACGGTGAAACAAGAACCGTTGATGTCCATATTCGTTACCTGAGACAAAAGATAGAAGATAATGATGAAAATCCTACATTTATTGAAACAATCAGAGGAATCGGATACAGATTTACCGATAAAAACCATGCAGCCAGCAATAAATAAATGGAATACATACACTCTCCCCGGAGGTGCAGATTAACTTGAAATCAAGAATTGTTAAATATACGATATTTCTGGTAATCATCGCCATTACGCTCACAGGAATATTCACCTCAGCATTGGCAAGATATTTTTATAAGTATGAAGTTCAGAACAGCATTGAAAACACTGCTGTTCTTTTAGTGCATCAAATACAAGAGGAAACTTCAGAAAATAAAAACATAGACTATGACAAACTTTCAAAGGATTATGCAAAACTCTTAAATGATAAAAAAACAGGCATTGAGAGTTTTTCTTTTTTTACCAGAATAACAATTATAGATTACACGGGTAAGGTACTTGGCGAGTCAGACTCAGATATCAACGGAATGCAGAATCATCTGAACAGAAAAGAAGTTCAGGAAGCTATGCAGGGCAAAATGGGAATGGATCAACGTTTCAGTGAAACGATGAAAGTTACATATCTCTATGTTGCATTACCGCTGAAGGAACATAATATTATTGTCAGAGTATCCATCCCTCTGTATCAGCTTAATGCCATAAACAAGGCCTTTTTCTTCTACACAATTATTGGGATTCTGGTAGGCTTGCTGCTTACCATACTGATTTCGGTCAAGCTGTCGAAAGTCGTAACAGACCCCATACAGCAGTTGATCAATACATCTAAGGAAATTGCCGGCGGTAACTATAAAAAGAGAGTTAATATCACCTCAAAAGATGAAATCGGCCAACTGGCCAACACCTTTAATGAAATGGCTGATAAGCTTGACGATACACTTTCAGGTATAATGGACAAGAATTTAAGAGTGGATACGGTCATTAACAGTATGAGAGACGGTATCATCGCTATTGACGCAGATTATAAGATTCTTATAATAAATACCATAGCCTGCGATATATTCGGAGTCAAGCACGGTCCGGGTATAATCGGCAAAAACCTGATTCAGATTACCCGCAATTCAAAAGTAAATTCCCTGTTGATAGATACAATAAAGAAAAACAGCCCTCTGGCAGATGAAATTGTTATGTTCACCCCTACTACCAACAGCGATAAGATTTATAAAATATATACCAACCCTATTAAGAACGCTGATACCGTAAAAGGTTTGAATTCAGGCGGCGTAATTACGCTGCATGATGTTACTTCTGTCAAAAAGCTTGAGCAAATCAGGACAGAATTTGTTTCCAATGTAACCCATGAACTTAAAACTCCTCTCACCTCAATAAGGGGCTTTGTAGAAACACTTAAGAATGGAGCAATGGAAGATACTGCTGTAGCTGCCAAGTTCCTGGACATTATTGATATCGAAGCCGAGCGTCTATACATGTTGATAAATGATATTCTTCAATTATCTGAAATCGAGGGTATGAGAAAAGATGATAACATTAAGGAAAATAATTTAACCACTATAATTGGTGAAGTTGTCCTTATCCTTGAAGCCTCAGCTCATAAAAAAGGTGTTAAACTTGAAGTTGAGTCTGATCCCAATATCATACTGATGGTTAATAAAAATAGAATTAAACAGATGCTTATTAATTTGGTAGACAACGCTATAAAGTATAATGTTGAGGATGGAGCAGTTTATATAAAAGCCGGTAGATCCAATGGAAAAACCGTAATATCAATAAAGGATACAGGTATTGGTATTTCTGAAAAACACCATTCCAGAATATTTGAGAGATTTTACCGTGTGGATAAGGGCCGTTCCAGAAATATGGGTGGTACCGGCCTGGGGCTTTCAATCGTCAAGCACATTGTAAATCTGTACAGCGGAGATATCCGTATTATAAGTCAGTCGGGCCAGGGTACCGAGTTTATTATACAATTACCGCTTTAAAATTAACTAAACCAAATGGGCTGTACCTGAATGATTGCTTATTCAGATACAGTCCATTTAAATTTATATAGCAGTCTTTAAGTTTTATATCTGGTCCAGACCTGCATTTCACCTCTCCCCCGGTTATTCCACAGAGAATAAGGAATAAATTTCAGCTTGACAGGTTTCTTCCGGACTCTGCCGGTATGGTAAAGCTCATTATCCTCTGAACTGCTTAATAATTTCTCACCATCAACGTAAATAGCCATTGCTCCGCCCAGCAAATCCTCCTCGTATTTTTCATCAAAGCTTGCACCAAGGTCAAGCTGATTTGCAAAGATGTGATTTCCATTGTCTGCCTGCTCCAGACAGTACACCAGTGGACCCTTTACCAAAGCAGCCTTGCCAATATCTGCACTTACCCTGGTATCGGCAACCATCAGACGTGATGGCATGTCAAGATTAATTTCCACTTCTGCTGTACCCCTCCAGCATCTATTAAGCTTTACATACCCCTTTTCAATATTATTCTGTATATCAACCTTCTTACCGTCTACTTTCAATTCTTTCAGCGTACATCCGGCAGGAATTCTAAATGCCAGTGTAAATTCAGCTGCACTTGAAGTTGAAACAGTTAATTTTATATTGGATTCATACGGGTATTTAGATGCAATGGAAATATTGACGTCCCTGTCTCCCACCCTGCATTGAGCTTGATTGGATATGAACAAATTTACAAATAGCTCCTCTTGCCCCGAGCTGTAAATATATTGTCCCAATGATGCCAGTGTTCTTATAATATTGGGAGGACAGCAGGCAACACCGAACCAGCCCTGTCTTTCAGACTTTACATGCCGCAGATTCGGATTATTCTCAACCACATCCGGAATAACCTCCAGCGGATTTACATAAAAGAATTTGTCACCCTTCAGAGAAATTCCGGACAGGACAGAATTATAAAGTGTTCTTTCCATAATATCCGCATACCTTGCATCTTTCTCTATCTCCAGCATTCTCCTGCAAAACAGTGCCAAACCAATTGATGCACAGGTTTCAGAGTAGTTTGAATGATTGGGAAGATCATAGTCACTGGTAAACCTTTCACCAAGCTCTGCCGAACCAATACTGCCGGTAATGTACATTCTCCTGCCGACAATATTGTCAAAAACTGCTTTACATGCATCAAGCAGGCTTTTATCCTGATATTCGTGTGCCAGATCAGCAACAGCACAGTACAGGTAAACATTCCTTACAGCATGCCCCTCTGCAGAAACCTGTTCTCTTATTGGACTGTGATTTACAAAATAGCCGTCGTCAAATAACGCCATTTCCGGAAAAATAAATTGCCCATTGCGATTTTCCAGCTCTTGCTTAAAATAGCTGTCACCGCTGCCCCTCCGGTCCACAAAGAATTTTGCCAAATCTTTATATCTTTGTATTCCGGTAACATGATACAGTTTCACAAGTGCAAGTTCTACCTCCGGGTGTCCTGGATATCCTTTAAGCAGGTTTTCCTCCTCCCCGAACACCTGACAGATATAGTCGGCGAATCTGCACATGATTTTCAGCAGTTTATCCTTTCCTGTGGCATTGTAATAAGCTACGGCTGCTTCAATAAAATGCCCTGCTGTATAAAGCTCGTGCCCTTCCATCAGATTCTTCCATCTTCCTTCAGGCTCAACAATGGTATAATAAGTATTTACATAACCGTCTTTTTGCTGAGCTTTTTCAACTAAATCAACAGACCAGTCAACAAGCTTTTCCAGTTCTGAATCAGGTTGTATTTCCAGACTGTACGCGGCTGCTTCAATCCATTTGGCTAAATCTGTATCCTGAAAAACCTTCCCGCCGAATTCTCCGGTTTTCAAACCGGCTGCAATCATAAAATTACTTATGCAATGGCTTTTTTCAACACCCTCAATTCTATCATTAAGAATTTCCCATTGATGTTTTATACCACGGGAAAAAATAGTATTAATATATCTGGACCAGTAAATGTCATCAATTTTTATATCTTTAAGTGGAATGGATTTAAGTCTGTTTAATTCCATGTTTCATTTCTCCTTGTAAAGTTTTTTAGTCCTTCATACCTGATGTCTTTATTCCCTCAACCAAATATTTTGAGCCTGTAAGGTACAGAATTATTGGAGGAATAATCATAATTGTGGCACAAGCCATTAATAAGTCCCATGCAACAATATTCAGGCTTGAACCAAAATATCTGTATCTTGTCATCATGCCTATAGTCAGTGTTTTCCACTCATTGTTATTTACATAAATTAAAGGCTGAAGCAGTTCATTCCACCAGAATACAGCAGAAAGAACACCTATAGTAATAACAATTGACTTTGACAATGGAAGCAGTATTTTTACAAAAACCTCAAGGCGGTTGCAACCGTCGATATTTGCAGCCTCATCAATACTCATAGGAATTGATCTGAAAAATTGTCTGAAAAGAAACACATTATAAGGATAGGCAAAAAAAGCAGGTACAATCATCGGTAATAAGGTGTCCAGCCAACCAAAGGATGAAAACATAAGATACTGAGGTGTTATAAGAGTAATTGCAGGCACCATCATGGTTGCTATTATCAACCCAAAAATGAAATTCTTCCCTCTGAAATTCATTCTGGCAAGAGGGTAAGCAACAAAAGAGCTTGAAAGAATTGTTCCAACTGTATTACCCAGTATAAGTATTATTGTATTTCTTACAAACTTCCAGAATACCGGATCTCCAAGAATAACCGTATAATTTCCCCATTTTGGATCTTTAGGTATAATAGAAGGCGGATACTGATTTATTTGCAGAACAGATTTAAGTGAACTGGAAAAGATCCATATAAAAGGAAAAAACATTATCACAGCAACTAAAATCATTAAGAAATATTGAAATATTTTTGAAAAGCTAATTTTATTTTCAGTCATTTTTCTTCTCCTTATGAATCATAGTGCACCCACTTATTGGATAGTTTGAATTGTATTGAGGCAAAAACAGCAGCAATAAGGAACAATATAACAGAAAGTGCCGAGCCATAACCTATTTTGAAATTTTTAAAGGTCTGGTTGTATATTTCAAGGCTCAGAACATTTGTTGCTTCGTTGGGGCCTCCTCCGGTCAGCGGATACAACAATGAAAAAGAGTTATTCAATGCAGCTATTGTTGCCATTACCATATTAAACAGAATTACCGGTGACATGGCCGGCAAAGTCACATATAAAAACTTTTTGAACGTATTTGCACCATCTATTTCACAAGCTTCATATAATTCGCTTGGTACTTCCTTTAGTCCTGATTTAAATATCAATAACATTTGTCCGGTGGAATAAGTAAACAGTGCTATGAAGAAAACTGTAGGATAAACAAGCTTTGGATCGTACAGCCAGTTCGGAGATGCTGTGAAACCTACAACTCCCAGCAAGTAATTAATTATTCCGGAATCCTTATTGAACATCAATTGAAAAGCAAATGCGAGAGCTACAGTTGGGACAACTGCAGGAATAAAGTATATAAACTGAAAAAAGGAGTTAAATCTCAAATTCAGGTTCAGTAACAAAGCTAAGGAAAATGACCAGATTATGGTTATTATTACACTGAATATTGAAAATAATAAAGTCACATAAAGTGAGTTCCAAAAAGATTTTGATTGAAATAAACTAATATAATTATCCAGAAAAACAAAGTTTTTAGTTCCCAACAGGGACCAATCCGTAAAGCTTATAAACAAGGAATATAGTATGGGAAAGCCTGAAAACAGAACAAACCCTATAATCCATGGAGATAAAAAAGCATAGGCAGCGAGATCATTCTTAATGAGTTTCTTTTTGTGAGTGTTAGAGTATAGATTCGAACGGTTCATATATATCACCCTTTTTTTAGGCAGGCGGAACGGTTTAACCATACCGCCTGCCCTTATTATTTATTGATAAGCTCATTTATTTTGAGGCTTTTTCCATTACTTCCTTAACTGTATCATCTATTGATTTCTGTCCAAGAACTGCAGCTTCAAATGCTTTTACAGCATCTCCTGTAATTCCTGCCGGCAATAAAACATAACCAAATTGCCCTGATTGAGCTGCTACATCATAGGTAGTCCAGTTTGAAGGACCCTTTTTACCCTGTACCTTATAGTCTCCCTTTGCTGCAATGCTCTTAATAGCTGACATATTACCTGTACCCTTTGAAAGTATAGGCTGTCCGTCACTCATTAACCATTCAATTGCCTTCCATGCCGCATCCTTGTCTTTTGTAGTTTCAGGAATGCTGTACATTCCGGTATGAAGTGTATTATAAGCTTTGGCGTCTTTAGGCTGTGGAGCTATATCCCAGTTGAATTCCAAATCCTTGTAAGTACCAACCATCCAGCTGCCTGTTCTTGACATAGCTGCCCTGCCGGAAGCAAATAGATCGGAACCGGCTGAATCTGCTGAAGGAGCAGGTATGATCTGCTTGTCCACAAGATCCTTTTGAGTCTGAAGGAATTTCTTGGCGCCTTCTCCAATGGAGAGTTTACCGTCTTTGTATATCTCGTCACCTGCTGCTCCTATTCCGGACCACCAGCCTCCTACGAAGCCCATTCCGTCAGCACCGTATTGTACAACCTTACCGTTTTCTATCTTTGTCAACTTTTCAGCGGCTGCAACAAAATCGCTCATTGTCCATTCATTTGTGGGATAAGTTACCTTAGCCGCATCAAACATATCCTTGTTGTAGTACATTATTTCGGCCGCATAACACCATGGAAGACCATAAGTTGCTCCATTGAGCTCTTTTAACTTTGCTACGGCCGGAATGAAATCATCTGCCTTAACTTTTGAAGATTTTGCGATATAGTCATCAAGTGCAACTATTTTCTTGCTTGCAGCAAATCCTTGAAGGTCACATTCCCAGGCAGTTACTATATCAGGTGCATTTCCTGCAGCAATCATCTGATTGAGCTTTGAGGAATATTCACCTTCAGGTATAACCATTGTCTCAAGCTCATACCCCGGATTGCTTACACCAAACTGATAGTTCTGGTCAAGATTCTTGTCCTTGTTTGGTTCTCCCCACTGAGTTATAACCAGCTTAATCGTTTTACCCGACTGCGCAGTTGAAGACTCCGAGCTTGTTGTTGAAGATGATCCTGGTTGCTGAGAAGTGCTGCTGCCGCATCCTCCGAGAGTTGAGACCAGAAACGCCATAGATAAAGCAATTCCCGCGATTTTCTTCGCATGTTTCATAAAATTTTCCTCCTGAATGATATGATTTTAATTCCGAAATAAAGTGCCGATTAAAAATGCAATATAGTTAATCGTTTAAGTTTTTGGCAGCATTATTTCACGGAAAATATATATTAACAGAACTTGAAAGCACTGTTAAATTTGATTTAACAAAAACATATTGAATTTTAAATCCTGGTGGCTGTATCTCTTTCAATTAATTCGCATGACAATATATGTTTGCTGTTTTCAATTTTTTTACGGTTAACAATCTGATATATACCTTGAGCCGCATTATATCCCATTTCAAACAACGGTATTTTTACAGTTGTAAGTGCCGGCCATGTGAACATTGACAACTCCCTGTTATCAAAACCGATAACAGACAGTTCTTCAGGAATGTTTATGCTTAACTCTCTTGCAGCCTTCAATACGCCGGCTGCCATTAAATCATTCATTGCAAATATGGCAGTTGGAGGATTTTTACCTTCCAATAACTCCACAGCACACTTGTAGCCCTGTTCGTAATCCCAATTTGCAGTTTTAATATATGCCGGATCAAGTGTAATGGAATAATCATCAAGAGCCTTTTTAAAACCACAGAATCTTTTATAGCTTGGTTTCGCGTCGTATGAACCACATATGACTGCTATTCTGGTGTGTTTGTTTTTAATAAAAGTTTCTGCAATTTTATATGATATGTCTATATTATCATAACTTATATAGTTACTGCTGCTTTCGTTGGTATAACAATAAGTATACATAATAGGCTTATTGATCTTATCGATAACATTGTCTATTTCTCTGTCATGCATACCGATATAAATAATACCGTCTACCTGTGCACTTAAAAGAAGCTTAATTTCATTATTAACCTTTTCTCTGTATTTAATGACTTCTTGAAAATTGGACCCTATCTTCGATAATAATCCCAGATCGGTTAAAATCAGATGTTTGTTGTTTTGTTCAACATATTTGCTGATACCTTTAATAATTTCTGATGAGTTCCATACCGTTATATCTTCAACAACAACACCTACTGTATTGCTAATACTGGTTCTTAAGCTTTTTGCAACTACATTTGCCCTGTAATTGTGACTATTGACTATCTCCAGCACTCTTTTTCTGGTTTCTTCACTTACACTTCCGGTATTGTTCAGAACATATGAAACAGTAGCAACCGATACATTAGCCAATTGTGCTATCTCTTTAATTGTGATCATAGTATTCTCCATCTGGTTGCTTAATCGATTAACTCGTTTTGATTATATTATAAAGTTACAAACTTATCAAGAGAAAAGTTAAAAATTTTGTATCATTTTTTTGAATAAACCAAAATTTTTTCGAATTTTGTTATCTGACTTATACGGAAAAATAAATGAAGCCCG
>JAQSXC010000332.1 GCA_029266335.1 Eubacterium sp.
ACAATCGAAAAAAATACCGGAAGAGAAGGATTCATATCAGTGGATCTGGACCCTTACCAAGCAAAGAAAATTGCCGCTGAAATAGAAGATACGCATGATTTGGGAAGAATATTTGACATTGATGTGTTTGACCAACTTCACAACCAGTTAAATAGGGAAGCTATCCAATTAATGCCAAGAAAGTGTCTGCTTTGCGATGAAGAAGCTTTAGTTTGCATGAAAATGAAGAATCATACTTACGAAGAATTAATCGAGAAGGTAGAAGAAATCGGAAATTCATACTTCAGTCCAACCAGCAAAGAAAAGAAGGACAACTTTAAATCTAAGATTTCAATGAGTGAAAAAGTATATCAAAGAATAAAGTCGGATATTTTGGATAACAAGCTGAAGCCAGGCGAAAAGCTCATAGAAGAAAATTTGGCCAATGAATTCAATGTGAGCAGGACTCCTGTAAGAGAAGCATTGAAGCAGCTTGACCAGGACGGCCTCATAACATATTATCCAAGACGAGGCTCTGTTGTAAGCCAGATATCCATGAAAGATGCTCAGGAACTTTATGAAATAAGAGAAGTGCTTGAAGGACTGGCAATAAGGCGCATATGCATGGAAGTTAACAGCCACAACATCAAACTTCTTGATAATATAATTACCAGCATGGACAAGGCCATCGAGAGCAATGATTACAGCTCCATGGAAAAACTTCACAGAAACTGGACTGAAGCAACTCTTGAAATGACAAACAATGAACTCTTGAAAAGTTACCTTCTGTCAGTCACAAAAAACCTTGGAAGACTTAGAAAAATATCTTTGTACAGACCAGTGCAGAGCATTGATGCTTACAAGGAAACCAAAGACATTTACAATGCAATTGCAAACAATGACCCTGATGAAAGCGAAAGACTTGCAAAACTGCATGTTAGAAATGCTAGAAAAAGATTTGAAAAGAATTTACTTGAATTGTAAAAACCTGCCTCGGCAGGTTTTTTTAATATAATCTTTCTTCACCGAATCTTAAATTGCGATACACGTCTACCATTACGTTCCATGTATCTTCATCAACAATGCCCGTAGGCTCAAGTCCGAACTCCTCTTGAAATGTGATGACAGCAGATTCTGTTATAGGGCCAAACACGCCATCCACAAGTTCGTATGGCACATATGTTATATCAGGCAGCACAGAAGAAATGTATGCAAGATATTCTTGAATTACTACTACTCCTGGACCTTCAGAGCCTCTTCTGTAAACTATTCCGGGAAACGCAATCCTTGGAAAGTATAATTGACCAGGGGGAAGTGTTATTAATATTCCTAAAAGCACTTCGTTGATTTTAAACCAGGTTGCATCGTCAATTATTCCTGTAACAGGGAGCTTCATTGTTTTTTGGAATTCAATGAGCGATTGGCTTGTGGCAGTATCCAACACTCCGGTTACCTCAACAGCAGGAATGGTATTGTAATATGATGACAGTATATTTAAATAATACTGAACAATCTGTACTCTTGGTACGACTATGCCGTTGCCAATACGCGGCAGTTCGCTTATAAGCAGCCCTCTTGAAGTTGTTTCTGCCAGCTTTCTTACAGCTGCATGAATAGATTTGATTCTATACCACGTACCCTTGTCAATTATTCCTGTAGCAGGAAGATTGAAAATTGTTTGAAATGATTTTACAGCTGATTCTGTCTGAGGCGTAAATACTCCGTCAACTGGAAATATTTTTGGAATTGCAGGAAAGTTAATTGAAATATTGTTAAGCTGAAGCTGCGCCGTATAAACCGGTACACCTGAATCACCCAGCTTAAGAGGAGTTCCGGGATAAGATATTTCTATTTCCCCCAAAGGAGCGTTATATACAAGGTCTACATCTTCCCCATAATAATATCTCAGTATTTCAATAGGTGTATAGCCTTGGTTAGCCAAATCAACGGATCCCCACTGGTACATACCGTTACATTGGGATACACGGCCGTCGCAGAAAACAGCAAAAAGAGGTTCTACCCTTACACCTCTTACTATATAATCATCAAATGTTTCATCAACAATTTTTGATATGTTATCGAATATACCTCTGTTAGGTACAAATGACTGGTCAAATTGGGTCGAATTTGTTATGTCAAAATCATAGCCCCTGCTCGGGTACCATTCCGTGTATATCCTATTAAGGGCAATGGACACTATGGCGTTAACATTGGCTCTTAACGCGTCTTCTGGCCACGTAGGAAACAATTCACTGCTGGCAACATTCTTTACATAGTCAATAAATGGGATTGTAACATTTTCTGCAGTGGAATCCGGTGTTCCGAGATGGACAGTAATAGTTTCAGGTATATTAATATATGAAGATTCGGACGGTTGAACACTCATAATAGTCCTCCAAACAAATAGAATAATATTTATAGTAATAAATATTATATGTTTAATATATGCACCCTTAAAAATTTGATTACATTAATAAACACTTTAAGTCTTACTGCTATTTCTATCTATGAATTTTAATTGTTGAAATCCTATTTATTAATTATATTTATTGATACATTAAGTAATAATAACTATAAAATTAATAATTATAAAGGAGAAACAAATGCTAAGATTTACATTACCTAGAGACATGTATTATGGAAAAGGTGCGTTGGAACAGCTTAAAAATTTGGAAGGAAAAAAGGCAATACTGGTAATAGGCGGCGGTTCCATGAAAAAATTCGGTTTTGTGGATAAGGTTCTGGGATATTTAAAAGAAGCAGGTTTTGAAACTTCAGTGTTTGAAAACGTTGAAGCAGATCCCTCTGTTGAAACTGTAATGAGAGGTGCGGCAGCAATGAGAGAGTTTCAGCCGGACTGGATAATATCAATGGGAGGAGGTTCACCAATTGATGCTGCAAAAGCTATGTGGGTGTTTTATGAATATCCTGAAACTACATTTGAGGAAATT
>JAQSXC010000333.1 GCA_029266335.1 Eubacterium sp.
GGTACCTGTCCTGCTTTTGCCCACTCTAAACTGTTATTACCAACGAAATCAATAAATTCTAATGCTGCTTTTGTTTTATCTGCATCTCTTTTTTCGTTCTTAGGAATTACAAACTGATGGGATGAAGTCCAGTTTCCTTTTGTTCCTGCATCAAAGGTAGGATAATCAAGCATCTTGGCATTTAATCCCGATTCCTTTATATTGTTATACATCCAAATACCCTCTGGACAATATAACATATTTCCTCCAAGGAACATTTCCCATGGAGCATCTCCATCTTTTTGTATGTATCCTGATGCATTCAGATCGGTCCATGTATTCAGAACCTGTAATGCTTTATCATTATCAAAATCAGGTGTTGTTCCATCTGTACTAAGAGTGCCACCAAGTTGAGCATAGGCTGCTAAGAACTTAACACGGTGCCATGTCATACCGATTGGAATGATATTATCCGCTTTACATGCTTCTCCGCTTGCTTTAATTTCATCCCAGGTTACCACTCCGTCATCAAGAGCTCCATTACCATACTTCTCATACAAATCCATGTTTACATATAAAACAAAGGAATGGACATCCAATGGAATTCCGTAGTGTCCTCCACTGATTTCTGTCATCTGCCATGCTTTGGGATTATAGTTTTCAGCTTTAATATTAGAGTCTCCAAGAAGAGTATTATAGTCTTCTAAAAATCCATTTTCTTGAAATAAAGGAATTCTTTCTATATGATTAATGGCTACATCCGGAACATCTTCTCCTGACTGAACTGCTAGTGGTAATTTTAAATATAAGTCGTTCGCTTCAATCGCACGATGATTTACTGTATAGTCCGGATTAGTTGCATTATAGGCATCTACAATAGCCTGCATAGAGCTTCCGTCCGCTCCGGTAAAAACTGTCCAAAACTCAATGCTTCCTTTCTTTCCGGGTTTTACTTGAGGTTGTTCTTCTGCTGTTTCATTACTTGTTTCCGTATTTGTTTCCGTAACATCAGCAGTATCCCCACCATCCCCACTTTTTTCTTGTGAGCTACCGCAAGCCATTAATGAAATACTCATGCTTACAGTAAGTAACAACGCTAATACCTTTTTCAGCTTCATAAAATCTTCTCCTTCTCTGTTTTAAATAATAGGTTACAAATGCTTTGCAAAGACATTTTAAAACATATTTAGTGTTTGTTTTTGTTTTAATACCAATATATTTAAACACTATTTATGTTTTTATATTCTGATTATAATATACTTTGTATAATATATCAATCTATTTTTATTATTTTTGAGTATTTTTTTACATATTTCAAATATATATAAACATTATTTATGTTTTTATACTGATTTTATTTATTCAACGTTTATGTTTGTTTATTTCATAGAAAGGAGTGTTTACTTTATATGTTCAAAGAGAAAAGAGCGTGTCAAAATATGGTTTGCAAACCACTTTGGCACGCTCTTACATTTAAAATCAACCAGTTATTAATATTCCATACTAAGAATAATATTTTGAGGATGGTCCCCAAACTTTTCACCAAAAATATTGAATCCACCTACATATTTCGCATCCTTTTTATTTCCAATTCGAATTATCATAGGTTCGTTTTCCTTTATATCTAACATACCAATGTAGGTATCTCCCACTCTATTTTCATTAATATAGCAACCATCTTTTCTCACTTCCCAAGTAGTTAGCAATCCATGCTGGGTGCTTCCAGATGACCACGATGACGGCGTAAGCCGTCCTCTTCTGGCTCCGAAATCCCCAGGTGACATCCATGTTCCACAATCTATTCCATTTATCCATACAGTAATATCCGATTTCCAATTTTCTCTGTAATTTGGTGCTTCCGAACATATCTCCAGTGACAGACCTATACTCTTTATATCAGATCGCTTTGGCAGCTGATTTGGAAATTTGTATTCCACATATCCACTGGAACTCCATATAATTTGTGCATTCATTCGATTAGGTAAATAAAAACACTGTTTCGTATCTTCATTTCCGATGATTCCATTCTCGTCAGCAATCCCGCAAGTCGAAAACATTTCACAGTCCGTATATGCACCAACCGGCATATTAACGCTAACTACTTGATTTACGTTTTTAGATACGTTATCAAGACTAATATTTACTATATCATTCTTTTTACTGCACAGCCTCACTGCTCCTCTTGTACCCGGCTGAACTTCAGTATTAATTAAATCTGCCTTTTCCAATATATTCACATGAAGTGCTGCACTCGAAGGTGCTATATGGAGCTTTTCGGAAATTTCTCCAATATTCAAACTCTCTTCATAAAGCAGTTTTAATATTTCCAATCTTACCGGAGAAGATATTGCTTTTCCAACATTGCAAACCTCTTCTGCCTCACCCAAATCCAACATTAATAACTTTGCCATAATTTCACCTTTTCTCATGTCAACTTAACTGTATCAGTTTTTTATGTACATATTTATCATAACTCATACAAAAATTTAGATTTGATTTATTTTTTAACATTATAACTAATTGTCAAGAATAAGTAAACTGAAACTTCATAAATAAACAACACCCATACCATGAGCAGAATAAGTAGGTCCAAATAAATAGGAAACGTAAACAAGAGCACATTTCCTATTTTCTTGAAATTTTCAGTATCTTATTCGATGTACAGATAACATTGTGGATAATCTAGTAATTCCATCCTATATAAATGGCGTGAAAGTGTTAGCACTCTCACGCCTCAAATTCCAACTCATTTTATTAATTATTATTAAATCATAACTGCTTTAAGTCCTTATAAGTTAATCCGATAAGTTATTAAAACCAGAAATGTTTTTACAGCCCTTGTTCGCTGATATTTTTAATTGTATTTATGATATGTTCGTGCGCTAAGGCCTCTGCCAAAGCTCCATCACGTTTTCTGATTGCATCAAGAATTGC
>JAQSXC010000005.1 GCA_029266335.1 Eubacterium sp.
AAAAAGAATTAAAGTGTGACGGAAGACAGGTAAATATATTATAATATTGAATAGCTAACTGTTTGACAATAAGAGGAGGTCATTATGAGTAAAAGATATATTTTGTCGCTTGATCAAGGAACCACCAGCTCCAGAGCTGTATTATTTGATAGTTTAACCGGGCAGATTGCCGGCATGAAAAGTATTCCCTTAAGACAGATATACCCTCAGCCGGGCTGGGTTGAGCATGATGCCTCAGAGATATACAGTGATCAGCTGGAAGCTATGTGCGGAGCAATTGAAGAAGCATCAATTGACCCTGGACAAATTGCCTGTATAGGTATAACAAATCAGAGAGAAACAGTTGTTGTATGGGATAAGGCTACAGGTAAACCCATTTACAACGCAATAGTCTGGCAGTGCAGAAGAACCTCGAATATCTGTGATGATCTGAAAATGAGTGGACTTGTAGCTGTTATAAAGAAGAAAACAGGTCTGGTTATTGATGCTTATTTTTCAGGAACTAAAATAAAATGGATTCTTGATAATGTGGAAGGTGCAAGGGAAAAGGCTCTAAAAGGAGAGCTGCTGGCCGGAACCGTTGATTCCTGGCTTGTGTGGAACCTTTCGGGTGGCCGGACTCATGTGACCGATTATTCCAATGCTTCGAGAACGATGTTATATAACATAATTGATTTAAAATGGGACAAAGATCTCCTTAATGAACTGGGGGTACCTGAAAGCATGCTTCCGGCAGTTGTTCCGTCCTCTGGAGTATGTGCTGTTACCCGGTATTCAACTGACAAAAGCAAAACTGATAATGAACTGACATATGACGAGAGAGTAATTAAAAACATTCTGGATACGGAAATTCCTATTTCGGGTATGGCCGGAGACCAGCATGCAGCGCTGTTTGGCCAGGCCTGCTTCAATCCGGGGGATGCCAAGAATACTTATGGTACCGGGTGCTTTATTCTCATGAATACAGGTAAATCTCCTGTGGAGTCTAAAAACAACCTTTTGACCACAATTGCCTGGGGCATTGACAACCAGGTGGAATATGCTCTGGAGGGCAGTGTTTTTAACGCCGGTGCCTCCATACAATGGCTCAGGGATGAATTGGGCATTATAGAAAGTGCTCAGCAGAGCGATATTGAAGCAGAAAAGGTTGAGGATACCGGAGGGGTGTATGTAGTACCGGCATTTACCGGCCTGGGTGCACCTTATTGGGATATGTATGCAAGGGGAATCATTATTGGCCTCACAAGGGGAACAAACAGGAGACATATTATCAGAGCAACACTTGAGGCTATAGCTTACCAGAGCCGAGATGTACTGGAAGCCATGAGAAGGGATTCTAAAATTGAGCTTAATGAGCTCAAGGTGGATGGCGGAGCAAGTGTAAGTGAATTTTTAATGCAATTTCAGTCGGATATACTGAATATTCCT
Organism: Eubacterium sp.; assembly: GCA_029266335.1. Classification (GTDB taxonomy): domain Bacteria; phylum Bacillota; class Clostridia; order Acetivibrionales; family DSM-1351; genus Ruminiclostridium. The sequence goes on from JAQSXC010000005.1 coordinate 1,429, forward strand.
GTTCTAAGACCTGTAATCAGGGAGACAACGGCTCTTGGTGCAGCTTATCTGGCAGGTTTGGGTGTAGGAATATGGAACTCTAAGGACGCTATCGCCGGAAGCTGGAATCTGGATAAGGTTTTTCAGCCTTCTGATAATAAAAAGCATTTTGATGCATTATATTTAAAGTGGAAGAAGGCAGTAGAGCGTTCAATGAAGTGGGATATATAACGAGCATGGAACATGCGGAAGATCGATTATATTTTGTTATAAACTAATGTGTACTATGTTAAAGTAATGTGTTATAGTAATACAAAAGTGAAGTTGTGCAAAGTAATTATGCGTAGTAGTTGAGCAAAGTGGTTGTATAAGGAGGCTTCGCTTAGGATAAGTCCTGAGGGAGGATTTGCCTTTAGGAGTTAAAGCTTGGACTTTGCCCAATGCCGGAAATGGAGACAGGTATGGATATAAAACAGGTTTGTATGAAAGCCAGTGAAGCTTCAATCAGGATGGCTGAACTGGACGGTGCTGCAAAGAATAATGCTCTATCAGCTATAGCGGATGCATTGATTAAGAATAAAGAGAAACTGATTACTGCAAATACAAATGATTTAAAAAGAAGTGAAGAAGAGCAGCTGGCATCACCACTTCTCAAAAGATTAAAATTTGATGAAAAGAAAATAAACGATGTGGTTGAGGGTATCAGGAGCCTCATGAAGCTGGAGGAACCAGTGGGTAAAACCATGCTTTCAACAATGCTGGATGAAGGACTGGAATTATACAAGGTAACCTGTCCAATAGGTGTAATAGGTATAATATTTGAATCCAGACCCGATGCCCTTGTTCAAATATCTACCTTGTGTCTGAAAAGTGGAAACAGCGTACTGCTTAAGGGCGGAAGAGAGGCAAAGGAAACCAACAGAGCTTTAACGGAAATAATTGAAGAGGCTTCTGTTGCCGCAGGTCTCCCCAATGGCTGGATTACTCTCCTGGAGAGCCGTGACGATGTAAATGAAATGCTGAAAAGAGATGACTATATAGATTTGGTGATTCCAAGAGGTTCAAATGAATTTGTGCGCTATATAATGGACAATTCAAAAATACCGGTTATGGGTCATGCAGATGGTATTTGTCACGTTTATGTGGATAAGGATGCTGAAATTCATATGGCTGCAAAAATTACGGTGGATTCAAAAACCCAGTATGTTGCTGTATGCAATGCAACTGAAACCCTGCTGGTACATGCGGATATTGCCGAAGACTTTTTACCCGGGCTTAAGGCAGAGCTTGACAAGAAGAATGTAGAGGTTTACGGAGACGAGGTTACACAGAAAATAATACCGGTAAAGGCTGCAAGCGATGCGGATTGGGCAACCGAATATCTGGATTATACCATATCAATCAAAGTGGTCAAGGATATTGATGAAGCAATACAACATATCAATACCTATGGCTCTGGACATACAGACAGTATTGTAACGGGAAACAAGCAAAGCGCTTTGAAATTTATGAATCTTGTGGATTCGGGCAATGTTTTCTGGAACGCTTCAACCAGATTCAGTGACGGCTTTAAATATGGCTTTGGTGCCGAAGTCGGTATCAGCACCAGTAAGCTTCATGCCAGAGGCCCTGTAGGCCTCGAAGGCCTGTTGAGCTACAAGTACATGCTTATAGGAAACGGGCAGATAGTTGAAGATTACGCTGCCAACAGAAAAAGCTTCAAGCATGTAAGGTTGAATAAACAGATTCAGGATTTGTAGTTAATGGATATATTTTAATTAATTATATAAGTAGAGACCATTTTAATCTAAATAATATAAACTAAAAAAACTATGGATGTAAAGGAGAGAAAAGCATGAGTATTGAAATTATTTCAACTGAAAAAGCGCCTGCTGCAATAGGTCCATATTCACAGGCAGTAAAATGCGGAAACTTCATATATACTTCGGGAGCAATACCTGTGGACCCTGTAAGCGGTGAAGTTGTCCCGGGCGGAGTAGCGGAGCAGGCAGAACAGGCTCTGAAAAATGTGGCTGCTGTACTTGCAGCAGCCGGTGCCGGTCTTGAAAACGTTGTTAAGACCACTGTCTTTATCAAAAATATGAATGATTTTGCTGCAATCAATGAGGTTTATAAGAAGTATTTTACAGGGAATTACCCTGCCAGATCCTGTGTTGAAGTAGCAAGGCTTCCAAAGGATGTTCTGATAGAAATTGAGTGTGTGGCTGTAGTTTAGGCAGGTATGCCTTTGTGACGGGAAGTTAATCAGGATGCAAAAAGAGAGTCAGGTATTTTTTCTGACTCTCTTTATATTACTAAACACTTTTAATTTACATATCTCTGTAGAAGATAAGATTCAATTCCATATCCTTATCTATAGGGTCATTCTTAAACAGTTTGGTATACTTTCCAGTAAGTGATTTAGCGGTTTTTGCCCTGGAATTATTAAACTGTGTCAGAAGATCGGTAAAGGCAGGCTGTTTTGCCAGAGCATTACGCATCTCTTTTGGAGAAGGGCAATATCTGAAAAGGATTGAACGCGCAAGTTTGTTTAGCCTGAGGATTCCTTTTGATTCATAATTAATCCAGGTTTCATAATCACTTGTAAAGATATCTCTCATAACATTTCTGCTTTTCTGTATTTGAACCTTTATCTTTTCCTTTGCATCTTCTGTCAGATCATGATTCTTTTTAAAGAACTGAATATAATCTGTATACTCTGAGGTCAGAGACTTTTCGGTAATATCATTCCAGGCCACTCCCATCATGGTTCTGCAAAGTTCCCAGCGGAAAGCGCCGATAAGCTTTAACACCAATTCAGCAAGATTTTCATCAGTAAAGGCTGGTACTATAAATCTTCCCGGAGTGTTTCTGGCCTTTCCTGTTATTTCCTGCCACATGGATACCCTTGAACCAAAGGTTGGGACAATAATTATATCAGGGCGGATTTCTTTCATGATAGGTTCTTTTTCAATACCCTTTTGCTCATTTTTATACCAGATTTCTCTGTAGAATATTGAATAGTCAACAGCTAAAATATTATTAATAGCCTGCTGAAGTCTTGCGGGTGTAACAACTGATTTATCAAGGTCACGTGTGATTATATCCTTGTGAAGAACAGGGAAGTAACTGCTGATATGACCATGGCAAACCTTTTGGTTGGTCTTGAGCATATTGGTTATTTCAAAGTTGGTTTTAGCCTTGAAATCACGGTCATAAGCCGGTTTATCCTGATCTGTAACAATCTTTCTCTTTTTCATATCTCTGAATACATCATAGTAATCCTGACCGAAATCGTTGATGGAAGGATCTTTTTTATTATGATATATCATTTCCAGCCATTTTTTTGAATTATATACGGAGAATTCAGTACAGGCATATTCCTTGTCACATAGTCTGTAAAGGCTAATGGCCTGTTCCTTGGTAACAAGACGTTCATCCATATACCCGAAATTCAAAAACATGCTGATAAGTTTCGGACAGCTGTTATCAACCTGAGTTCTTTTAAAAGCTTCTTCATACAGAACGAAAAAGTCATTTGCGATTGAGGAACGTAAATCTCTGATCTCCGGATCAGTGGAGGTTTTGTCCTTCAGAACTCTGAACTGGCTGAGTCTCTTGTTCAGGCTGTCAATTTTATCTTGGGAACAGGAGCAATAATGCATTATTTTTTCCAAACTATTCTCAAGCTCTTTTGGCAATTCAGATCCCACAGACAAATCGGCTGAATTAGCAGAAGCAGAGGAAATTGAAGCCTTTGATCTGATATTATCTATAAGGCTTTTAAATTCCTGAATATCTATATTTGTGAAGCAATCAAATTCATTCTGAAGTTTGTCAATGCTCTGACTTGTTATATCAACTGCCTGCGTCAAAATATTGAGTATATTTAATGCTGCTTCCTTATCATCCTTTGAATCGGTGGTTATTCTGCCATAGCTAGCAAGAAGGTTATTTGGTGATAAGTATAAGAGCTCCATATTCTTACAGAGGATTGAAAATATATTTTTTATCTCTGCAATTATGGAATCCAATATTTCTGAACCCTTCTGAATATGATATTCACATACATAGTAATCACTGTTGAAGAAATTCTTTCTGTTATCCATTGATACATTCAGAAGGCTGGTAAAATACTCAATGCTTGAGGTATCCAATTCTACTGAACTGTCAGAGGCAGTATCAACCATATCCTTTCCCAATGAAGTATCGGAGTCCAGTGGAAAGAATTTGTAACTTTCATTTTTCAGGTTTTCATAAATACTCTGGTATGAATTTAAAACTTCAATATCAGGATTATAATTAAAATAAAATTTATCCTTAATAGCCCAATAATAAATCAAAAGGTTTTGAGTGAGGGCATTTATGCCATTACAGATAGGAAGAAGCTTCTGGTAAGCAGTATAACTCAAATCTACCAGGGTTGCCAAAGAGGTTACCAGGTAAGCAGAGTAATCCTTCTGGGTAGAAACTATATTTTTTATTCCGGCTGACGAATTTGCAGGAAAACAATAAAGACTGCAGGCTTCTCTTGCAAGAAGGCTGAAAGAATTCTGTCCGTTTCTTAATACATCATTTATACTTAAAAAGGTGTTTTGTTCAAGTGTAAATAATCGACAGCTTCTTGATATTAATGACTCATTTTTGTTAAAAATATCATCAAAAGGGGACAAAAAGACATCTAATTTTCCTTTTAGCATTAATACTATTGAGGACGTTCTATCACCTTCACATATTAAGAGCTCACCCTGTATGGATGAATACTGACCTGCAAAATCAGGTTTTATGCTCATATCGGTTCTCCTTTAATATATGAATCCGAGTTTTTTCTATATAATTTGACACAAGATTCATTGATTGATGAACATTAACAAAGTAAATTATACACTAAAAAAGTAAATAAAAAAACCAGACTAAATACCTAGATTCTGCCATTCCTTAAATGTATATCAGCCATAAGGAAACTTTTCATAGTACAAAGCAACGAAATGAGTAATGTTGTACGTATTACAATTGACGACAACACAGTAATACGGAAAATTAGCCTGCGGTAATATATAGAATTAAGGGCGGCAGAGTACAACGACACTACATAAATCTACTTAATCAATGCGTATGAGTTTTTTATCGGCAAAAATACAAGATATATTTATATTTTTTAGATATATTTATAAATTTTATTGCCAGACCATGTTATAAATTTTTGACATAAAATGACGAAGCAGTACTTACCTGCTTCGTCATTTTATAGATTTTCTTATTTGAATGGGATTTATCAAGAAAGCTTTATTTAGGTTGAATATAGCCTGCAGCCTTAAGGTATTCAGCCATTAATATGGCTCCGCCGGCAGCGCCGCGGACTGTATTATGGGATAAACAGACAAATTTATAATCATACAGACTATCTTCACGAAGTCTTCCCGCAGTAATACCCATACCGTTTTCAATATCTCTGTCGAGCTTAGTCTGTGGTCTGTTATCCTCTTCAAAATACTTTACAAATTGCTTTGGTGCACTTGGCAATTGAAGAGCTTGAGGCTCACCGCTGTAATTTTCCCATATATTTAATATTTCTTCCTTGGAAGGTTTATTTTCAAAGGAGACAAATACAGCAGCCAAATGGCCATCTGTTACAGGAACTCTTATACACTGGGTAGTAATTGACGGGGAAGAAGCTTTTACTATTTCTCCGTTTTGTACAGAACCCCAAATCTTTAACGGCTCCTGCTCACTTTTTTCTTCTTCACCGCCGATATAAGGAATAACATTATCAATCATTTCGGGCCAGTCAGAGAAATTTTTCCCTGCTCCTGAAATAGCCTGGTAAGTACATGCAACCACATTCTTTATCCCGAACTTCATTAATGGTGCAAGAGCGGGAACATAACTCTGGATAGAGCAATTTGGTTTAACGGCTATAAAACCGTTTTTTGTTCCAAGCCTTTTTCTTTGACTGTCGATTGCTTTAACATGATCAGAATTAATTTCGGGAATAAGCATTGGCACATCAGGTGTCCATCTGTGTGCTGAGTTGTTTGAAACAACCGGTGTTTCATTCTTTGCATACTCTTCTTCCAGTTTCTTAATTTCATCCTTTTTCATATCAACGGCACTGAAAACAAAATCCACTTCAGCGCATATTTCCTTTACATGGTCTGTAGCGTTTTTTACAACGATATTCTTAACACTCTCAGGCATTGGCGTAGTCATTTTCCATCTGTCACCTACAGCCTGTGAATAAGTTTTGCCTGCTGATTTTTCGCTTGCTGCAATAGAAACAACTTCAAACCATGGATGTTTTTCAAGCAGAGATATAAATCTCTGTCCAACCATACCGGTTCCACCAATAATACCAACCTTTAATTTTGACATTTTATTATCTGCCCCCAGTCCAATATTTACTTAATATATTAATATTATAATATGATTAACAGCTATAATGTTTCTACAAATGTCCGCCGGTGGATGACATTTGTGTTTGTATTGTGTATTTTATCATATCACAATTGAAAATTCAATACTAAGGAATGATTAAATAATAAAACCTGATTCTTGAGCGAGGAATTTTTCATCATTCCAAGGCGGAGGAGGGAGCAATAATTGCTTTATTGCAACGAAGTACTGCGAAGCAGTACTTTTCGACAGCGCAGGAAGGGCGGAAAGTAACCGCTCAAGAAATGGGAAGTTATTATTTAGTTATTTCTTATATTAACACAGATTATTGGAAATTACAGTGCGTAATTCTTGTCAATTTAACCTGCTCCGGTACGGCTTTTGTCTGCTTTATCAAAATAGATCAGTATAATTTGCTATAATCCCGTAATTAATTGACTGCATGGGCTGGCATACGACTAATTAGTATACAATAAATTAGTGCTCAATGAATCGATATACAATAAATGGAAATTGTGGCGAAGTTGCCGGATTTTATTTTAATATCAGGGTGTTAAATCCACTTTAAAATTTACTTTATTATAGTTGAAGAAATTAATGTAAAATGGAGTGACATGAAATGTACACCAGTGTTCCGGCAGAAAAAAAGCCCAATCTGTCTTTCAGCGCTAAAAATGCAAAATCAGATAAAAAACCACTAACCTCGCAAAGTACTGTTAAAAAACCTAATGTGAGATCTGCAGATTACAGAATACTTATGCAAATAGTTCTTGCAAATACTGATTCAATGACACCTGAGGAGTTTTTATTTTTACAGAGTGCTATTGGCTACAGGGAAACTATGAATATATTAATAGAGGGAAAGAGGCGTAAACAGCTGACAAAGATGGGCATGCCTGAAGCTGATGTAAGACTAAAACCAATTCAGACAGAAAAACAGGAAGCCGGAAATTTATCTTCCAGTAACGGTTTGCCTGATAATCTGAAGAATGGGCTTGAAAATCTCTCAGGAGTCAGTCTTGATGATGTAAAGGTACATAAAAACTCTGAAAAACCTCAGGAAGTAGGTGCATTGGCGTACACCCAGGGAACCCACATATATATTGCACCTGGTCAGGAAAAACATCTTCCGCATGAAGGCTGGCATGCAGTTCAACAGAAACAAGGAAGAATAGAGTCTACATTGCAGATGAAGTCGGGAGCTTTTCTAAATGATGATACTGAGCCAGAAAGAGAAGCTGATGTCATGGGAACCAGGGCTGAGAAAGAAGGTTCCGAAAGCTATGCAATTGGGAAGGAGACTTTTCAAACGCGATCGACCTGGCTGAAAGACAAGGTTATTCAAAGAAAAGTTGCTGAAATAAGCAAAAAACCTAAACTTCAAGCAGGCAAAGTTAAGCTGTACGCACCTTCAACAGGTTATGAAACAGAAGTTGACTCTGGTAGTACTGAGACAATAAATTATTTAAAGAGTCTGGGGTATTCTGAAAAGCCTCCTGAAGGAAAACAGGGTAAAGCTGACTGGGTACTCAAGGTTGGCAGAAACAATAATACTAATGATATTATTGTATTACAAAAGGTACTGGTATTATGCGAATATCTTGATATGCCCATAGATCCTGCCACTAAGAAGCATGAGCTATTTGGTACATACGGTGAATTAACCAGGCAGGCAGTAATTAAAATGCAAAAGAAAAATGGATTGAAACAGGATGGTATAGTTGGTCCAATCACATGGAGAGCTTTTCCACTGCCGTGGGATGATGTGAATAACCAGCCAAACAGGTATGTCAATAAATATCAATTAATTCTCAAAAACAATAATATTTATATGAATGACAAAAAAGTTATTGATGATCCAGACATCAGATATTCAAAACTATATGATCAGGGGCTGAAAAAAATTGAGGAGGGTGCAAATACTGACAAAATGGGCAGTACCACTCTGGGAGTTGGCGAATTCCGGGCAATCGAAGGAGGGCGCTATGTACTTTCTCTTGATAAGTATAAAAATATAAAAGATCCTGCTGCAAGAGTCTATTGTGCATGGAATGCAACACAACCCGAACTGAGAATACCTGTTCTTAAATTAAATGGAAGCACTTATTTCGCTTCGGATTTTTTGATTCAATTAAAATATTTATATTATAGAAAACAAGTTGATGTAACAAAGCTGGAAGTCTGGCAATTGGATAAAATATATGAGACTGTACATTTTGATAAAATCGGAATGATTTCAGCCGGTGTTGATGCAGCTGCATCCATAGCATATAATATTGCTAAGGGAGTAGTTAAATATGGTGATGATATTGCCAGTATTGTAAGCAAGGGAATGCCTGAGGTTGTTGAAACTAAGTATGCTAAGACAAGTTTCTGGGAACGGATTACAACTAAAAAGGTGTCTATCGACAAACTTGTTGGGAATCCTAAAGATGAATTTATGAGTCCAAAAATAGGATATTCAGAAACAGCATTATCTAAGCATATAAATTATATTAAACAAAATGGTACAATTGATGAGCCAATTCTTGTAAAGAAATTAATGGATGGAACTTACGAAATACAGAATGGACACCATAGATGGCTAGCAGCACAGAAGATGGGATTGAATGAAGTACCGGTGGAGGTGATGAAGTAATGGGAATGGAGAGTTTTTTTGTTACTCTGTTACCTGAAAATATGGAGTTCTGTTTTCAGGATAATATTAGAAGAGTATGTGGGAACAGTAATCTTTTTGAAATGGACTGGGAAGCAGTTTTAAGCAATAGAAATTTTTCTATAAATAAAAAAGAATCATACCTTATTTTGGATGACTGTATTGAGATGGAAATTGAGAAAAATAAAGAAGGCTCTTCTTATATTGTTCTACGCGGTTGCTTTTCATGTTTTAGCGAAAGTATTGAAAAAATGTGCTGCTTGATAGATTACATTTCAAACCTAGTAAATAAAGAAGTTAGGGTAGATGTACTTGGAGAGTCTGCAAGGTGGGAGAATAGTGATGTTAGTAGAACCATTTTTGACTCTTATATCGAGAAGAATAATTCTTTTAAAAGAAGTTTTGGAGACATAAATTTACTTGTTCCTCCAAGCAGGTTTTATAAAGAATATGAAAAAATAAAAAATCCGATTAAAAGACTTTTAGCAAAGATATTTAAGTGATAACTTGCTAAATGCAGGTCACACATAATTTTGTAATTAGACACTCGATTTAGTATTTTGAAACTTGCTGACGATGATGAAGTGGTTCTATTTTATCAAGAGTCAGAGTTAAGCAGTGAAAAGCAATATAAAACAATTTCTGATTCAGAAACAATCAAGGTTGTGGCTGATATTTACGAACAGAACCGACCTGTAAAAAAAGAGAGATTTTCAGACTATAACTTCTGATTATACCCTCCCTTTGCGTGGCATTTTTTATTGATTCAGATATAAAAAATAAATCAAAATAAATATAAACCATATCTGAAATCAAGGCAAAAAGTTTACCAAAAAGCCGGTAAGAAACACTGGATTCTGGTAAACTTTTTTGTTAATGATTTGTCCGGACTTCTTAAATTAATCAACTGTAAAGGCATCCTGGGTGACACCCCATTTTTTTAATTCCTCCTGTGTTCCCACCCAGACATCAGCTTTCATAGGTATAAGAGGGAATAGCTCTTCAACACAATAGTTCTGCATTCTGATGCAGCCGTGGGAGGCATACTTTCCTATTGAATAAAAAGAATTGGTACCATGAATTCCATAGGAGCCATCTGTTCTGTTTATACCAATCCAGCGGCTGCCAAGAGGGTTTTGAGGAGTACCGCCCTTTACAGGCTTTGCAAATCCGCCGCCGCCCCAGTCAGGATCTATAATTTTTTGATTTATAATAAACTTTCCGGACTTGGTAAGAGTGTGAGGGCTTCCTACGGCTACAGCATATTTTTTAAGCACATTTGTTCCTTCATACAAAGTTAATATTCTTTTTGTTTTATTAACAACAATCCATTTTCCGGTAGTAGGAGCTTGAGTTATTTTATCAGCATAAGTAATTTTATCGCTCAAAAGCCTGTTAATAAGCATTTCTTTTGTGGCATTGTCCCAACTTCCGGTGACACTCATATTATGGTCGCTTTGAAAAAGCAGTACAGCATTTCTGATGTTTAGCTTTTCATCGCTTTTTAAAGCTGCTTTGTAGTATCCCAGTTCTTTAATATATTTCAAGTATGTACTGCTTGTGAGCTCAAGAGATAGTTTTTTACGCTTATCCTGAGCTTCCAGCTTTTCACGATCTTTTTTTAATTGCTCCTGCTCACTTTTTAGTTGTTCCTGAGCTTTTTTTAACTGTTCCTGTTCACTTTTTAGTTGTTCCTGAGCTTTTTTTAACAGTTCCTGTTCTCTTTTTAATTGTTCCTGATCTTTTTCCAACTGCCCCTGTTCTCTTGTAAATTCTTCCTGGTCTTTCTTAAACTGTTCCTCATCCTTCTTTAGCTGCTCCTGTTCCTTATTAAGCCGTTCCAGAAGCTTTTGAAGCTCTTCTTCACTGAATTTTTCCTGCTGTACCTGTATGGTGCTTGTGGCCACTGCTTCAGAGTTATTTGCCTCCAGTACCGTATTGTTTTCTGCACAGCTTACTGTTGCACTCTGTAGTATTAGAGCAATGACCAAAGTACCAATACATAAAAGTCTTTTACCCATTATTTTGCCCACCCTTGTGTAGGCATGATTAAATAATAATTTCCCCATTTTAAGGCGGTTATTTTCCGCCAATACATCTTTGTCGAAAAGCACTGCTTCGCAGTACTTCGTTGCAATAAAGCAATTATTGCGCCTTCCTCCACCTTGTCTTGACGAAAAATATCTCGCTTTAAAACGGAGTTTATTATTTAATCATGCCATAATTAATAAAATCGATATATACAGTCTACTAATAAATTAGAATTTTATTACCATTTTTTTGAAAAAACGTTTTACATTAATGTTACGCCCAAAGTGCTGCAAAGAATGTAAAATGAAATTATTTCCTTTGTGAAATAATTCTTTTTGATATACATTTAATTGCTGTAAAAACAATACATGATTCATTATGACAGGATTGAACAAAATATTTATGCATTATGTTGAATTTTTATTCATATTATTTATTATTAGCCTATAGAAATATATTTACAAATATAAATACAAATGTAATTGAATCAGTTGTAAATGGGATTTGGTTTTAGCCTTTTGTCAAACAGAATGATTTTTTCATATATGGAGCAGAAAACAGACTTTAAAATACTCAATTTTCTTGATAGAATAATTATATTCCAGCATAATTCTTACCTATTTTTATCTAGAGCAAACTGGTCGGAGTTCCTACAGATAAATTGGAAATATGTGCTGGATTTTATGTCTTTAAAGTTTATTGGACAGCCAGTTAATTTACTGCAGGAGGTTATCGAAATGAAAGGAATAACTAAAAAGATACTATTTGTTACACTTGCTGCTGCACTAAGCATGGCAGTAACTGCATGCAGCAGCGGTGAAACATTGAAGAAAATAGAGAAAAGCGGAAATTTGGTAATAGGCACCAGTGCGGACTATGCACCATATGACTACCATACCGTTATTAATGGTAAGGATACGATTACAGGTATTGATATTTCAATAGCGCAGGAGATTTCAAAGGATATGGGTGTTCAGCTTGAAATAGTTGATATGGGCTATGACGAATTATTGGAAGCCCTTAACGCTGACAAGGTGGATATAGTAATTGCAGGTATGACACCTGACGAAGACAGAAAGAAAGAAGCTGATTTCTCAAAAATATATTATAAATCAGAACAAGGTGTATTGGTAAGAACCGGAGATAAGGACAAGATAAAGAGTATAGCAGACCTTGACGGTAAAAAGGTCGGTGCCCAGCTTGGAACAGTTCAGGAAAAAATTGCAAAAGAACAGATGAAGGATTCAGACCTTATTACACTTGGAAAAATTCCTGATCTAGTAATGGAGTTGAAAAATAAAAAGATAGATGCCTTGGTAGTCGAACTACCGGTTGCAAACGGCTATGTAAAGAATAACAATGATCTGTTTATGTCAGAGGTACAGGTTAAAGAGGAGTCGGAAGGATTTGCTATTGCCGTAAAAAAAGGAAATTCGGAGCTTCTTAAATTGATTGACCAATCTCTGGACCGAATTATAAAAGATGGTTCTATTGATAAATTTGTTCAGGAAACAGTATATAAAAATGTAACTGCTAAATAAAATAGTCGCTGGAACTCTTATTTGTAGCAAATGTATATTTATTAATAATTATTTGCTTGAAAACAGCTGCGAACATATAATGGAAGAAGCTTGGAATGCATGGTTCCCAGCCTTTGCTTTAAAATGAGGCTTCTTAATGTTGACAAATATATTTAAATGATATAATGTATATTAATGCAAACATGAGAATAAAATGTTTAAGTTAATAAAAGATTTAATAGGGGGATTTATCATGAAAAAAATAGTTTCATTGGCAATTTCAATTTTGATGTTATGCAGCTTTGTGCTTGCAGGCTGCGGGTCAGGCAACAGTAGTTCCAAGGTTAAGGTTATAGACGTTTCATTAACTGAAGAGGAATATGCTTACGGTGTTGATAAAAACCAACCGGAGCTGCTTGCAAAGGTAAATGAATTTATTGCATCTATTAAAAAAGATGGAACCTTTGATAAAATCTGCAGCAATTACTTCGGCAGCGGTACACCCGAAGCTGTTACATCTGCAAAACTTGACAGCAGCAAGGATCAGCTTGTTGTAGCTACAAATGCGGCATTTGAGCCTTTTGAGTATACAAAAGGCGATAAGTATTACGGTATAGACATGGAAATTGCAGCTCGACTTGCCAAGTATCTTGGAAAAGAGCTTGTTATTAATAATATGGATTTTGATGCTGTTTGCCTTTCTGTAGGTCAGGGCAAAGCTGACGTAGCAATGGCTGGTCTTACAATAAAAGAGGACAGAAAAGAGTATGTTGCATTCTCGGACAAATACTATAATGCTGCTCAAAGAGTTATTGTCAAGGATACAGATACAACCTTTGACAGCTGTAAAACAAAAGAGGATGTTGAAACCATTCTTAAAGGTTTGAAAAGCGATACAAAAATAGGTGTGCAGACAGGTACAACCGGACAATTCTACGTTGAAGGCGATAAAGATTGGGATTTTGAAGGATATAAGGTTAAAAGTGTAGGCTATAAATCAGGTTCTCTAGCCGTTCAGGATATGCTTAACGGAAATATCAATTATGTTATTATTGATGAAGCTCCTGCTCAGAGCATTACAAAAGCAATTAACGAACTTAACTAATTGAATATTATTAATACAATGTTCTGCTAATATTCAGGCATTGTATTTTATAGGAGTCTGTCTAATATCTGCTTGTGCTTGGCATTCTAGGTGGATTTTGTGTCAGGCAAGGCAATTTTTTGAAGTAATAATTTGTTTATTGCAAAAAAAATAACGCAGCATGGCGCAAAATTCGCCAAAGTGACGGGTGCAATGAGATATTAGACTGGCTCTAAGGGGACGGATATGGGGAATTTTGATAAGAAAATAATGAAATTTTGGGAAATATTTTATGAAAATGATGGTTATACAAAAGTCCTGGTAGGACTGAGAAACACTCTGGTTATAGCTATTGTCGGCCTTGCCATAGGAATCATCATTGGTACATTTATAGCTATTGTTAAAGTATTGCCCAAATACAAGAGATTGCCTAAGATACTGGATAGCATATGTAATTTTTATGTTGGACTGTTCAGAGGCACACCGGTGGTTGTGCAGCTTCTGGTAGCATATTATGTAATATTGCCGTTAATAGGCATAAATATGCCCGCGCTTAATGTATGTGTGCTGGTGTTTGGATTAAATAGCGGCGCCTACGTTTCAGAAATAATGAGAGGCGGCATCATGTCTGTGGACCCTGGACAGATGGAAGCAGGCCGTGCCCTCGGTTTGAGCTATAGAGTCACTATGCTCAAAATAGTAGTCCCGCAAGCTGTCAAAAATATACTTCCTACACTGGGAAATGAATTTATAGCACTGATCAAGGAAACTTCTGTTGTAAGCTTTGTGGGTGCCGCTGATCTGTATGTTGCATTTAATTATATAGGTACAAACAGTTATGAGTTTATGGTTCCATACCTGGTTATGGCGTTAATTTATATTGTTTTAGTTATTATAATTTCATCGCTTATAAAAGTAATGGAAAGGAGGCTAAGAAAGAGTGATAGACGTAATTAACCTGAGTAAAAGCTTCGGTAACCTTCAAGTATTGAAAGATATTAAAGTTACCATTAATGAAGGCGAAAAGGTTGCCATCATTGGTCCGTCCGGAAGCGGCAAAAGCACTTTTCTTCGCTGCCTTAACTGCATGGAAGATCCCACAGGCGGTGCTATTATATTTGAAGGTGTTGATATTGCAGATATGAGAGTTGATATTAACATCCATCGCCGTCACATGGGAATGGTTTTTCAGCAGTTCAACCTGTTCAACAATAAGACTGTTTTAGACAATATAATGCTTGCACCTGTATATACCGAAGTTCATGATCTACGTATGAAGAAATGCAGGAATTTCTTTATAAGGCTTGGAAACATATTTGCCAAAAATAAGAAAGCCTTGTATGAGATTAATACTTCCCGTGACAGGATAAAAGCAGATGCAAAAGAAAATGCCATTCGTTTACTGAAAAGAATCGGGCTTGAAGATAAAGCCAATACTTATCCATCAACCCTTTCAGGTGGACAGAAACAAAGAATAGCAATCGTGCGTGCGCTTGCCATGAACCCCAAAGTTATTCTGTTTGATGAACCTACTTCAGCACTTGACCCGGAGATGGTCGGCGAGGTTCTTGAACTTATCAAGCAACTTGCAAATGAAGGAATGACCATGGTCATTGTAACTCATGAAATGGGGTTTGCAAGAGAGGTGGCTACGAGGGTACTGTTTATGGATGAAGGAAAGATCCTGGAGGAGAATACACCCGAAGAAATCTTCTCAAATCCTCAGAATACCAGAACCAAAGAATTTTTATCAAAAGTTCTATAAGGAAGAGTATTTTTTACAGTCGAAAAATATTCTCATAGCTGTTCCGCAAAACAATCAGAAGGCCCTTGAAGCCCTTGCAATCAGAGGACTTTAGGGCCTTCTTGTTTTTGGAAACCTTTTAATAGTCTGCGTAATATCTGCTTTTACCTGGTTTTCCGCAAAAGCTGCCAAAATGACCAGTGCAATGGATTTAAACGGGCTCTGACCAAGGAATGATGGAGAATTCATATTTGAGGTATCAATAGCACTGATTAAAGGAATGATATTAACAGGCAGTGGCAAAAGATGTGGATGATTTTTCTAAAATTCAACCTTTTTCCACAAAGAAGAGACAAAGCCGGAGGTTATTGATGTTCACATTATTAAAAGAAGCTTCTATATACTCGCCTGATTTTCTTGGAAAGAAGGATATTCTTTTTTGTTTTGATAAAATAGCTGCAGTCAAAAATATTATTGACGTATCAATACTTGATGATGTGGAGGTGGTTGACTGCAGCAATAAAATAATACTGCCCGGCTTTATTGATCTCCATGTCCACATAACAGGCGGAGGCGGCGAGGGTGGTTTTTCTACAAGAACGCAGTCAGCCGCCGCCATTGATATCCTTAGAACAGGTGTTACAACTGTTGTAGGGGTGCTTGGAGCTGACGGTGTCACACGGAGTGTGGCAAATCTTTATGCCCAGGCAAAGCAGCTGGAGGCAGAGGGCTTATCCACGTATATGTATACCGGGTCCTATCAGGTTCCTGTTATTACTCTGACCGGAAGTGTGCAAAATGATATTGTTTACGTGGACAAGATAATAGGTGTGGGTGAAATATGCCTGGAGGACCATAGAGCTTTTTATCCTACCTTTGATGAAATAGCAAGGATAGCGGCGCAAACCAGAAATGGCGCCATCATCTCCGGCAAGGCAGGAATTGTACATTTCCATATGGGTCTGGGAGAGAAGGGACTGGATTATCTTTTCAGAATAATGAATGAAACCCTCATTCCAATAGCACATTTTCTTCCTACCCATGTGAATAGAACCGGCATGCTTTTTGAACAGGCCTGCAGTTATCTTCAGAAAGGCGGATATATTGACCTGACAGCAGGCTTTATACCAAGCAGGGAAGACCCCGACTGTGTGGCCAGCTATGATGCATTGCAGAGGCTTGTAAATACCGGTGCGGATATTTGCAGAGTTACACTTAGTTCTGATGCATATGGAAGTGCACCTGTTTTTGATGAGCAGGGAAATGTTGTTTCCTCGGATACTGTCACTACGAAAATATTATTTGATGAAGTAAGGGTCGCAATTCAGGAAAAAGGAATCCCTGTTGAGACTGCTGTCTCACTGATTACAAAAAATGCTGCAAAGGTTTTAAAGCTGGACAGGCAAAAGGGCAGTATTGAAGTTGGAAAAGATGCCGATTGTGTAATATGTGACAAGGATTTGAATATAGAAACCGTTTATGCAAAAGGAATAAAATACTCCTAATTATTTTATTTCTGTCATATAATAATGAATAAATAGACAACTAGTTATTGCCACATTTTTGGAGAATACATATGGATGTATTTATAAGATAAATTGGTTTTACTGGTTGACAGTCCAAAAGACAGGAATAACCTATAGGGAGTTGAGTTTTTTGAGTAAAGAGATCCGAAGATCGATTATGGCATTTTTATTTATTTTTTTGCTGTTTGTTTTTGCAGTAATAATTTCTGAAAGCATTAACAGCAGCAATATTTTAAAAACATATCCTGACCCGGTATCTATAGCGGTGCCGGATGTCGTCACAGTATCAAAACCGGTGCCTGAGGCCTTTGATTTTCAGGAAAGCAAGGTAACAACCTGGCTGATAAGAATATTTTTAAGCATTGCAGTACCAGCCTTTTTTCTCTTTTCCAGACTTTCAGCAGGTATCAGGAATTGGGCCGGTAGAAGAGCCGGACGCTGGGTTGTAATGGTTATAATATATTTTGTCTTGTACTCATTAGTTGAGACTATTATTTATTTCCCCATTGATATTTATACAGGCTTTTTCAGATTACATAAGTATGGTTTGTCCAACCAGACACTATTTCAATGGCTGACAGAACTGCTGAAAAGCTTTATAGTCAATACAGTTACAACTGCAGCGGTAATCTGGATTCCATTTCTTGTCATAAAAAAATCTCCAAAGCGCTGGTGGCTGTATTTGGCTCTTCTTATTATACCTTACATGTTTATAGGCTCATACGTACAACCCGTGTTAATTGATCCGATTTTCAATGAATACAAGCAGGTGGAAGATACCCAATTATCAGGTAAAATAGATCAATTGCTTGCCAAAACCCATATTGATAATTGCCAGGTGTTACAGGTAGATAAAAGCAAAGAGACAAATCAAATGAATGCTTTTATGACCGGGGTTTTTAATACCAGGAGAATTGTACTATGGGATACTACAATAAATCATTTAAATAATGACGAGGTGTTGGGAGTAGTAGCTCATGAGATGGGTCATTACTTAATGGGCCATATCTGGAAATCAATAGTTATTGGCGGGCTTTCAGGTATTATTGTTTTATATCTGGTATATAGACTCTCCACATGGTTTCTTAAAAAATCAAACGGCAAGTGGGGGTTTGGCGAACTATCTGATGTAGCAGCCCTCCCACTCATAATGCTTATGATAAACCTTATGCTGTTTGTGTCGGCACCACTAACAAATGCCTATTCCAGAAGCCTTGAAACCGAAGCCGACAGGTTTGAGCTGGAGGTTACAAAGAATAATTTTGCTACAGCAACCGCAACAGTCAAGATGCACCAGCAAAGCCTGGCTATGCCTGAACCGGGATATATATACATGCTGTGGAACTATGACCATCCTACCTACAAATCGAGGGTTGATTTTGCAAATGAATATAAACCATGGGAGAACGGCAAGCCACTGAAGTATCAGAAATACATAAGGTATGATTAAATAATAAAACTCCGTTTTAAGGTGAGATATTTTTCGTCAAGACAAGGCGGAGGAAGGCGCAATAATTGCTTTATTGAAACGAAGTACTGCGAAGCAGTGCTTTTCGACAAGGTCGTATTGGCGGAAAATAGCCGCCTTAAAATGGGGAAGTTATTATTTAATCATGCCTGAAGGAAAATAATGAACAGAAGTAGAATAATGTAAGCGGCGAATGGTTCGTAACAAATTTTAGGAATATTTAATAACAAAACAACAAAGGAGATGCATTATGGAATTACTTAAAGGACTCGGAATTTTAGACACATCTTTTTTGATACCGGTTATCATAATAGCAGTTGTCATTGTGATTATTGCAAAGGTAGCAAAAAGCATACTTAAGCTTGCAGTTCTGGTAGCAGTAATTGCAATTGGTGTTACAATTTATTTTAACCTTCCCAGTTTTAAGGTTGACAATGGGACGGCAACTTTGGAGTTATTCGGGAAGCAGCATACTGTAAGCGTAAAGGATACTAAAGTTATATCAGAGCAAAAGGATGGGGAGACAAAGACTGTTCTGGTTTCAGGAAAAACACGGATTGAATTGCCCTTCAGCAAGAGTTTTGCTGACAAATTTATAACGGAAAAATTAAATACTGCAAAGTAATCTTGTATACAATAAACTTTTTTATAAACTGAAACCCGCATGATCAGAGGATTGTGTGGGTTTGTATTTTATTACCACAAAAAATTTCTGGTTTAAGCAGCTCTTTTGTGGTATAAATTAAAACAGACAGTTTTGTTTATGTTAAAGAAGGTGACCGGAATGTCAGCATTGATCAAAGAGAACCTTGAGGTTCCGTAGCAAAGGACATAAATGCCAAACATTTTGTTCATACTAATTATTCATAATAATATTTCAAAAAGAGGTGATTTTCATGGAGGCATGGAGAAAATTTAAAAGTGGCAACTGGTGTGAAGAAATAGACGTAAGAGATTTTATCGTTAGCAACTATACACCCTACGAAGGAGATTCGTCTTTTTTGGAAGGGCCTACACAGGATACAACCAAACTCTGGGAAGAGGTGGATGGTCTGCTTACTAAAGAGAGAAAAAGTGGAGGAGTACTTGATGTTGATACAAAGATAATATCAACTATGACCTCCCATGACCCCGGATATATAGACAAGGAACTGGAGAAGATTGTAGGTTTTCAGACTGATCAACCCTTGAAAAGAGGCATAATGCCTTTTGGCGGAATCAGAATGGTACTTAAGGGAAGTGAGGCATACGGCAAGAAGATAGATGAAAGTGTAGTCAAGTTATTTACTGAGTATAGAAAAACACATAATGATGGTGTATACGATGTCTATACCCCTGAAATGATGAGGGCTAAAAAAGCCGGGATTATCACAGGGCTTCCTGATGCATATGGTAGAGGAAGAATTATTGGGGATTACAGAAGAGTTGCCTTATACGGAGTAGACAGACTTATTGAAGAAAAGGAAAAGCAGCTGAAAAGCCTTGAATTGGACTTTATGGATGGAGATACAATTCAGGAAAGAGAAGAAACAAAGAGTCAGATAAAGGCTCTGGAATATCTGAAACAAATGGCACAGCAGTATGGTTTTGATATATCAAGACCGGCAGATAATGCACAGGAGGCTTTCCAATGGCTATATTTTGCATTCCTTGGAGCAATAAAGGAACAAAACGGAGCTGCTATGAGCCTTGGAAGAGTGTCCACCTTCCTGGATATTTACATTGAACGTGATCTGAAGGAAGGTATCCTCACAGAACAGAAGGCGCAGGAGCTGATGGACCATTTTGTAATGAAGCTGAGAATGGTACGTTTCCTTAGGACCCCTGAATATGAAAAGCTTTTCTCGGGAGATCCAACCTGGGTAACTGAAAGTATCGGCGGTATGGGTCTTGACGGAAGAACTCTGGTAACAAAGAATTCCTTCAGAATGCTCCATACACTCTACAATCTGGGACCTGCTCCGGAACCGAATATGACAGTATTATGGTCAGTTCACCTCCCTGAAGGCTTCAAGAAGTTTTGTGCAGATACTTCTGTAAAAACAAGCTCAATCCAATATGAGAGCGACGATATTATGAGATACTACTGGGGAGACGATTACGGCATAGCCTGCTGTGTATCCGCAATGAGGATCGGAAAGCAGATGCAGTTCTTCGGAGCTCGTTGTAATATGGCGAAGGCCCTGCTTTATGCAATAAACGGTGGCCGTGACGAAAAGTCAGGAGTACAGGTTGGACCCGGATTTACTCCTATTGAAACAGAATATCTGGATTATGATGATGTAATGAAGCGCTTTGATGCTGTTCTTACATGGGTTGCCAAGCTTTATATCAATACACTGAATATCATTCATTATATGCATGATAAATATGCATATGAGAGATTGCAGATGGCACTCCACGACAAGGATATTTTAAGGACTATGGCATGCGGAATAGCTGGACTCTCTGTTGTTGCCGACTCTCTGAGTGCCATAAAGTATGCAAAAGTAAAAGTAATAAGAAATGACGAAGGTTTGGCCGTTGATTACGACATTGAGGGTGATTACCCTAAATTCGGCAATAATGACGACCGTGTGGATAATATTGCTGTTATGCTGGTAAAAAGGTTCATGGAGAAACTGGAGAAGCAGAGGACATACAGACATTCAGTACCAACCTTATCAGTTCTGACCATTACATCAAATGTTGTTTATGGTGCAAAAACAGGTAACACTCCTGACGGAAGAAAAGCCGGAGAACCTTTCGGGCCTGGTGCAAACCCAATGCATGGCAGAGATCTGAATGGTGCCCTTGCAGTACTGAAGTCCATTGCAAAACTGCCTTACCAGTTTGCACAGGATGGTATTTCATATACCTTCTCTATTATTCCAAAAGCACTGGGTAGGGATGAGGATACAAGGATAAGCAATCTGTCATCGTTGCTTGATTCCTACTTCAAAGAAGGGGGACATCATATCAATATTAATGTATTTGAAAGGGAGATGCTCCTGGATGCCATGGAACATCCTGAAAAGTATCCTCAGCTGACAATAAGAGTTTCCGGATATGCTGTAAACTTTATCAAGCTGACAAGAGAACAGCAGCTGGATGTTATAAACAGAACAATTCATGAGAATATATAAGCAAGTGAATAGAGTAAGTAAAGATAGTAATAATGGATAGCAGTTTATGATAGTTGTTCAAGGTAGAAATTAAACATAAAAGTGATAGTATGTATGGTGAAAAGTAAAAGTGAAGTTTACTATTTACTTTTCACCAAAGAAAGGGGGGTGATTTT
This sequence comes from Eubacterium sp., assembly GCA_029266335.1. GTDB lineage: Bacteria > Bacillota > Clostridia > Acetivibrionales > DSM-1351 > Ruminiclostridium. The sequence continues at coordinate 23,110 of JAQSXC010000005.1, forward strand.
ATGGAAACTAAAGGAAGGGTTCATTCTTTTGAGACATTTGGAACAGTTGATGGTCCGGGCATCAGATTCATAGTTTTTTTAAAGGGCTGTCCTTTACGTTGCAAATATTGCCACAACAGAGATGCCTGGAGCTCGGAAGGGGCTAAATTATATACTCCCGACGAAATTATCACTGAAGTAAAGAAATACAGGAATTTTATAGATTCATCACACGGCGGAATTACTGTGAGTGGTGGAGAACCATTAATTCAACCGGAGTTTCTGAAGGAACTTTTTAAAAAATGTAAAGAGGAAGGTATTCATACTGCTGTAGACACCTCCGGATACGTGAATCTGGAAGATGTCAAGGAGGTTCTTGAGTATACCGATCTTGTTCTGCTGGACTTGAAGCAGGCCAATGCCGAGAAGCACAAGGTGCTGACGGGTGTTGAAAACGACAGGATAAAGCTCTTTACTCAGTATCTGAGCGATATTGATAAACCTGTATGGATAAGATATGTACTGGTACCGGGACATACTGATGACGAAGAGGATTTGATGGCGGCACACGAGTATCTGAAGAATTTTAAGAATATAGAGAAAATTGAGGTTCTTCCTTACCATACCCTGGGGAAAGAAAAGTGGGAAAAACTCTGTCTTGAATATCCTCTTGAAGGAGTACCAACACCTTCAAAAGAAGAAGTAGAAAAAGCAAAAAATATATTGACTATGGGCTTTTTAAAATAATAACACACGATATATTCATCATAAATAAAAATATTATTACAATAGTACTAAATTTTCGGAATTTGGGGCAACATAATAGTGAATCTCTTTATATTTAGCCTGTTAGGCTTTTATGAATACAGACCACTTTAGATTTCCTTAGAGATTCATGAAGGTTTAGTACTTTTTTGTTCAAAAAATTTTTATAAATGGTGATATACATATATGAATATATCAATATTTCTAATTTTAATCTTACTGATAGCTATATTAACTGCTTTGATAATCTGGATTAACAAACGTTCCTCTTTTGAGTTTCAAATAGAGGATATTGTTTTATGCAACGATGAACTGGAAAGACATGCAGAGGAAATGGCTAAATCCCAGGTGACGGCTACTGGCAGACATAGCATAAAGCAGGTTACAAAACGTGTAGAAGCCAAATTTCAAGCTATTCTTCAAATCTATGAAAATTTGAATATGGATGCATCGGCAGCTTTTCCTATTCCGCCTGCGGCAGAATGGTTACTGGATAATTTTTATATAATAGAGGAACAAAAAAATATCACAGTAAAAGAGCTGAATGAGATAAGAAAAGCTGTTCCGGTTGTATCCGAGGGGACCTACGCCGGTTACCCCAGAATTTACTCAATTGCTGTAGAAATTGTGTCCCATGTCGACGGAAATGCAACTGAAAAGATAATTCGTGATTTCATTACCGCCTACCAGAGATATACCTTTCTCTCAATTGAAGAGCTCTGGATGCTGACTTTGATGGTGAAAGCGGCATTGCTGGAAAAACTGTGGGTAGTATGTGAGAAAATGAGTGCTACACGCCGTGACTGGTACAAAGCTCAGGAAATGGTGGGCTTAATTAAAAATTTTGATCAGGATTGTGATGCCTTTAAAGAACGGATAAATGGGCTGGAAGACTTATCGCCCGCTTTTGTGGAATACATGATAAGGAAGTTGAGGAAAGAAGGCGCCAAGACTCTCTGGATGATTGATTGTATGGACAGCATTTTGGTTCAGAAAAGTGCCAATACTGACAGCTATATATCCATTGATCACCATAATCAGGCTGTTACACAGGTTTCCATAGGAAATGTGATAAACAGTCTGCGCTCTTTAACCGGCTATGACAGTACAGTTTTATTCGAGAGCCTGAGCGAAGTGGAAAGAATACTGAAACAGGATCCCTCGGGAGTATATCCCCAGATGGATTTCAACTCGAGAAACTATTATAGAAATATAATAGTCAAGCTTGCTGAAAAATACAAAACTACCGAAATCAATATTGCAAGGCTGAGCTATGAGTATGCAAAAGAGGCATATGAGGCTGATAATAATAGTGCACCGACAGATCACGTGGGTTTTTATCTGATTGGTAAGGGGCAAAGCAGACTATTCCGGGAGTTTAACAGGAAATCCGGAGAGACTGATGAGAGCATCCCATTCATCAAACGAAATTCTATAGTATTATTTATTACAGCCATAATATTGCTGTCGGTTTTGATCGGGGCATTGCCTTTTATATACAGTTTTTCGCGTGAAAGAGGTATTTCACTTCTTATAGTGTTGATTTTGGGAATACTTGGTCTTGTCCCTGCGAGTGAAATAGCATCCTCCATAGTTAACAGCCTAATCAGCCGCTTTGTCAATCCTGCACGTTTTCCAAAACTTGAGCTTAAGGATGGGATTCCTGAGGAACTTTCAACTATGGTAATAGTGCCTACACTTATTCCCAATGTTAAGAGAACTCTGGACCTGATAAATAACCTGGAAGTATTTTATCTGGCAAACAGGGGAGAGAACATTTATTTTTCTCTGGTGGGTGACTTTAAAGACGCAGGTGAAGAGATAGTTTCGGAGGACAATGCCATAATCGGCAGTGCAATTGAGAGAATATCCCAGCTGAATAAAAAATATGCTTCAGATGAAAAACCTGTCTTCTTCTTCCTTTGCAGAAAGAGACAGTTTAATGATAAACAGAACAAATGGATGGGCTGGGAGAGAAAAAGAGGTGCAATAATCGAATTTAACAGATTACTGCGCGGCAACCATAATACCAGCTATGTGCACAGCAGTGTCAAGCCTGAAGACATACCAAAGGTTAAATATGTCATAACACTGGATGCAGATACCCAGCTGCCGCTGGAAGCAGCCAAACAGTTGGTTGGAACCATTGCACATCCGATGAACCAGGCTGTTTATGACGCTGAAAAAGGCCTGGTTACCGAGGGCTATGGCATACTTCAGCCCAGAATTGATGTAAATATTGAGAGTGCCGGTGTGTCTGCTTTTACAAAAATATTTGCCGGCCAGGGAGGAATAGATCCTTATACTACAACAGTTTCAGATGTATATCAGGATGCCTTCGGAGAGGGTATTTTTACGGGTAAGGGGATATATGATGTGGATATATTTCAGCAGACGCTGGATGGTATCATCCCTGAAAATACTGTTTTAAGCCATGATTTGCTTGAGGGCAGCTATCTGAGAACCGGACTTGTCACCGATATTGAGCTGATTGATGGTTATCCCTCAAAATATAATTCCTTTATGATGAGGCTTCATCGCTGGACAAGAGGAGATTGGCAGCTGCTGCCCTGGCTGCTGGAAAAAAACCAGCTGTCATGTCTTTCCAAGTGGAAGATGTTTGACAATTTAAGAAGAAGCATTGTTTATCCTGCAATAGCCATAATATTGTTATTGAGCCTGTTTTTATTGCCTCAAAGCAGCAATGCCTGGGTTTGGTTAAGCTTGCTTTCCCTGTGTGCACCGATTTTCAGCTATTTTGTATACCTCATATTTGTAGGAGACTATCGAATTTATGTAGCAAAAAGAAGTGCTACCATAATAACCGGATTTTATGCAATTCTGCTGCAGGTGGGATTGATGCTGTCATTTGCACCATATCAGGCATATCTGATGGCAGATGCCATTATTAAAACACTGTACAGAGTCCTCTCATCAAAGAAAAATCTGCTTGAATGGGTTACTGCCGCAGATATGGAGCTTGCGCTGAAAAGTGATTTATCCGGCTATTACAGGAGGATGTGGATTTCTCCTGTATATGGTGCTTTAATTTTAATTCCGGGTATATATATATATCAGGGTTATTTCTGGTTGACTGCAGCAGGCTTTATCATATGGCTGTTAGCACCCTGGACGGCTTACCACATAAGCAAGCCTTCAAATAATGAACCTGAAAAGCTGTCAGACGAAAAAGCCAGGGAACTAAGACTGCTTGCAAGAAAAACCTGGTGTTATTTTGACGAATTTGCCGGTCCCGAAGAAAATTACCTGCCTGCTGACAACTATCAGGAGGAACCTTTCAAAGGTGCTGCCCACCGTACCTCACCCACTAATATCGGGTTATTGATGGTAGCACATCTTGCTGCAAGAGATATGGGATATATCAACACTCTGGATCTTGTGGAAAGGATAACAAATACTGTAGACACAATTGACAAAATGCAGAAGTGGAACGGCCATTTGTATAATTGGTATAATACAACAAACCTTGAAGTATTGCGGCCGAAGTTTGTGTCCACTGTGGACAGCGGGAATTTCGCAGGCTATCTGATGGTATTGGAGGAAGGCCTTGGACAGTATGGGAATAAACCCATATATGGAACTGAAAATCTTGATGGACTTTTTGATTTACTGGAATTGTGCAATAGAGAGATAAAGGTGGATAAACCATACTTTGAAATAGAGATTTTAAGAAAGCTGGCCTTTAATAATGAAATCACTGGTGAAACAGGCGGTGATAATCAGACGGGGAATAGCTCCAATAAATTAATAGAGAGCAGTTATGTTCAGTTATATACTACTATATCAAAGTACTTGAACGAGCTTTCAGAAGATAATAGAAAAGGGTATTGGATTAACAAACTTTCCGAAGCGATGGATAGTTACCGCGGCTTATATGCCAAATATGGCCAGGCTGTATTTGACAGGCTCAATAATATAGAAGAATTTCAACACCAATCGGATAATTTGAGAAAAAGGATTAAGTCGGTTATTGACGCTATGCATTTTAAAAGCTTATATGATGCCAGACGAAACCTGTTTGCCATTGGATATGATGTTGAAGAAGGACATCCAAGTAAATCATATTACGATCTGTTTGCATCTGAAGCCAGACAAACCAGCCTTATTGCCATAGCAAAAGGAGAGGTAAATAAACAGCATTGGTTCAAACTGGGACGGAAATTGACCAGGGTCGACGGAGAAAAAGGCCTTGTGTCCTGGACCGGTACAATGTTTGAATACCTAATGCCCAGGCTGTTAATCAAGAGCTACCCCAATACCTTGATAGATAGGACCTACCGCTTTGTTGTCAATACACAGATTAAGTACGGACAGAGCAAAAATATCCCCTGGGGAATTTCAGAGTCCTGCTATCATGCGTTTGATATTGCCCTGAATTATCAGTACAGAGCCTTTGGCGTTCCCTACCTGGGACTTAAGAGAGGCTTGGTAAATGACCTTGTAATAGCACCATATGCAACTATTATGGCAATTGATATAGCTCCGCAGGAGTGCTGTGACAATATAGAACAATTCCGGGATTTAGGTGCGGAAGGGCAGTTTGGTCTGTATGAGGCACTGGACTTTACTCATACAAGGCTTAACGAAGGCCAGAAGTGTGCTATTGTCAAAAGTTATATGGTACATCACCAGGGTATGAGTATGCTGGCATTTGTCAACTACTTCAAGCACAACATCATGCAGGCACGTTTCCATATGAATCCTCAGATAAAAGCAGTTGATTCACTTATTCAGGAAAAATTCCCAGCCCATGTTTTGATTTCAAAAGAACATCGGGAACAGCCCCTGTTCACATATAGAAAGCAGCCAAATTCAGATGAGACTATTATAAGAAGTTATACGAAATTCTCAACAGTACCAAATCTGCATTTGTTGACCAATGGCAGCTATAATGTGATGCTGACCGATAGGGGAAGCGGTTTTGCCAGATGCCATTCACTGGCGGTTTACAGATGGTCAAATGACTATATGGCAACCAGTGGTGCCTTCATATATCTTAGAAATGTTAATTCAAATGACTTCTGGTCCACCACGTATAACCCGACAAATACTCAGCCTGAGTCCTACAAGGTGATATTTTCGCCACATAAGGCTGAATATATCAGAAGAGAAGGAAATATCGAAACCAATACCGAGGTACTTGTCAGCGCAGAGGATAATACTGAAATCAGAAGAGTAAGTATTCATAATCACAGCAGCGCAAAGAGAGTTGTGGAACTGACAAGCTATATGGAGGTGGTTCTGATTCAGCCTGAATCAGACAGTGCACACCCTGCCTTCAGTAAGCTTTTTGTAAAAACCGAATATATAAATGAGTATAACGGCCTGCTGGCCATGAGAAGAAAAAGAGATGATGTCAAGCAGACAGTTTGGGGCTACCATACTGTTTCTACAAACGGAGTCCAGCAGGGTAATATTGGATATGAAACAGACCGGTCGCAGTTTATAGGAAGGAACAGAAATCTATCCATGCCAAAAGCCATGGAGCCGGATCAACCGCTTTCCAACTCTGTAGGACCTGTACTGGACCCTGTTTTCAGCTTGAGAATAAGAGTTTGCATAGATCCCGGAGAAACTGCCATTGTAAACTTCTGCATTGGTACCTGTGATACCAGACGGATAGCGCTGGATATGCTTGAGAAATACAGTGATGTCGGTGCCACTGACAGGGTTATAGAGATGGCATGGACCAGAAGCTTGGTTGAAGCCGGCTTTATCAATATAAGCGGCAATGACGAACGCGCATACTTCAAGCTGCTTCCAAAGCTTCTCTATGGAACTGACAGGAGAAGTCAGGCGCAGTACATTATCCGGAATAACCTGAGTCAGTCTGATCTCTGGCCCTTTGGAATTTCTGGGGATTTACCCATGGTACTTCTTACAGTCCAGAGCCGGGACAGCTTTGAAGAGATCAGATGGGTTTTAAAACTCCATGATTTTATGAGGCTCAAGGGTATTATATTTGATCTGGTAATTTTGATTACAGATGAAGAATCCTATATTCAGCCTGTTTTTGAGATGATACGGGACCTGTCTGTTTCAGGCCGTTCCTGCGACCTTTTGGACAGAAGGGGAGGAATATTCATAAGAAATGTAAGACAGATGAATCCGGAACAGCGAAATTTGTTATTTGCATGTGCCAAGCTGATAATTGATGCAGATACAGGCGTTGGAGATTTTATTGATGAGGCACTGGATACAGACGAGATAATTCAGGCTTCAAAGAAAGTTAAGGCTGGCACAGCTGCTGCAAACACAAGGAATGCAGAGGGTGTGCAAAATTCAGCGGATATCAGGAATACTACCGGAATGCCAAATACTGACGTAACCCAAAATTCTGATGTAATTGAAGAAAACGGCGGAAGCCATAATACAACAGATGCTGCGGGTCTTGTGGCAAGTCAGGTTAATGGGGAAGCAAGCATACCCGGACAAAGCATGGACAGCCACGCTGATGAAGAGAAATACATTGCGGAGATAACCGGAAAGCTCAGCTATTTTAACGGAATAGGAGGCTTCTCTGAGCTGGGAGACGAATATGTAATCTGCCTTAGAACAGGCAATTATACTCCTGCGCCCTGGTCCAATGTCATAGCCAATGATAAGTTTGGCTTCATCTGTACCGAATCGGGCGGGGGTTACACCTGGCATCAGAACAGCAGTCAGAACAAGCTTACCACATGGGCTAATGATCCCGTTCTGGACCCACCTTCAGAGATTGTCTATCTGCATGACAGATCGAGTGAAGCAGTATGGAGCTGTACACCGCTGCCTGTCAGAGAAAATCAGGCATATGTGATCCGGCACGGTTTTGGTTATACCTCCTACTCTCACATAAGTCATGGTTTGGAGCAGGAACTTACACAGTTTGCTGCTGTTGAAGACTCAGTAAAAATAAGTATCTTGAGGCTTAAAAATATAGCTGCTGTAGAAGCAGTGACTGATGCAGCCTATTACCTGAAGCCGGTACTGGGAGTAGAAACGGGACTGACAGCTCCATATGTTACAACTAGTTTTGATAGCGGACTTGAGTCTATATTGATAGATAATGTTTACAGCTCCGATTTCAGAGGACTAAGGGCTATTCTGAGCTGTTCGGAGGAAAATACAACCTACACAGGCCATAGACTGGAGTTTGTTGGCGACAATATGGATTTATCTTATCCCCAGGGTATGAGAGAAACACTGCAGGGGACTGTAGGGGCAGGTCTTGATACCTGTGCCGTTATAAAAACTCAGGTCAGAATCCAGCCCGGGGAGACAAAATATATTGTATTCCTATTCGGACAGGAAAGACAGGAAAAGCTGATGGAGCTGATTTCCAAATATAGATCCGTTGAAAAGGCCTTTGCTGAGTTTAACAGGGTTAAGGAAACCTGGAGGAAAAAGTTGAAGCAAATTCAGGTTAATACACCTGAAAAAACGATGAATATTTTATTGAACGGCTGGCTGCAGTATCAGGTGCTTTCCTGCAGAATATGGGCAAGATCAGGGTTTTATCAGGCAGGAGGTGCTTTCGGGTTCCGTGACCAGCTTCAGGATGTAATGGCTGTGGTTTATTCCATGCCCGATATTACCAAAAAGCAAATTCTATTGCACTGCAGGCACCAATTCCTGGAAGGGGATGTTCAACACTGGTGGCATGACCAAAAGCTCAACGGAATAAGAACCAGATACTCAGATGATCTTTTATGGCTGCCATATGTAACCTGCGATTATATAAACGCTACAGGAGACTACGAGCTTTTAAGCTTGAGAGAGCCATATCTCAAGTCAGCCCTTTTGGGAGAAAATGAGCATGAAAGATATGAAATACCTACTGTTGCAGAAGAGACCGGAACAGTGTACGAACACTGTATCAGAGCCATTGAACAAGGTCTCAGATTCGGTCCCCGTGGTATTCCTCTGATGGGCGGCGGTGACTGGAACGACGGTATGAATCTTATAGGAGTAAATGGAAAGGGCGAGAGTGTTTGGCTTGGTTGGTTCCTGTACTCGGTTTTACTCAGGATGGTTCCTGTGTGCATATATATGGGAGATGGGGAAAGAGCAGAAAACTACAGGCAGCAGGCTGATAAAATCATTGAAGCCCTTGAAAGGGAAGCCTGGGATGGAAGCTGGTACAGAAGAGCCTACTTTGATGACGGTACACCTTTAGGCTCAATACAGAATGATGAAGGTAAAATTGACTCACTTGCACAATCCTGGGCTGCAATAACACAGGCGGCCAGGGCAAGCAGGGTTGAAGAAGCAATGAGTGCATTGGAAAAGTATTTGATAGACAGAAAGAATGGCTTGATAAAACTCCTAACTCCGCCTTTTTATGATAGTGAACTTAACCCCGGCTATATCAAAGGCTATCTGCCCGGAGTAAGAGAAAACGGCGGACAGTACACTCACGCAGCAACCTGGGTAATATATGCCTTTTCAAAGCTTGGCAATGGTGAGCAGGCCTGGGAGCTGTTTAATATGATTAATCCTATAAATCATTCCAGAACCGATATGGAACGAATGACCTATAAAGTTGAACCGTACGTAATGGCAGCCGATGTTTACGCAGTTTATCCGAATGAAGGCCGTGGAGGCTGGACCTGGTACACCGGTGCAGCAGGCTGGATGTACCGCATAGGTATTGAGCATATACTTGGACTGAGGAAACAGGGAAGCTATTTAACTATTGATCCCTGTATACCTAAGAAATTGAATGAATATTCTGTGAACTATACTTTTGGTTCTTCAGTTTATGAAATTACCGTAAGGAATCAGAGTCATCAAAACAGAGAAGTCACAAGTATTGTTTTTGATGGTAAATCAATAGAAGGTAACAGAATTAAATTGGAAGATGACGGAAGGTCTCATACCGTAGAAGCAATTATGTAAGTTAACAAATTTAAATGGTAATGAAAAATCTTTATATGATTTTTTATTACCATTTTTTGTTTAGGTCATTATCGTACCACTCAAAGGATGTAATCTAGTAAATATATTGTGTTATGAGAGTAGTAAAAATATTTACTTAATATGGAGATGTGGAAACGATAAAATAACCTTTTGTTTATCCGGTGTAATATAAACTATAAAATTATTCTGATATCAAATTACCTATTTACTTACAAAATATATGTAAAAAAGCAATACTACATAAAACCTATGTGTATTGTATTACATATCTGCTAAAAATTAATATCTAATATACTTATTATTTAAATTGACAAAAGGAGATTTAGATTATATATTAATAGTGAGAAGTATATTTCAAAAAAAGGCGGGCAGATATCATGAAAACACCGAAAATACTAGTAGTTGGAAGCCTTGTGATGGATTTGATTTATAGTACTTCAAGGGTTCCTAATGAAGGCGAAACAGTAAATAATGGCTTATCGTTTGTATCCGCTCCAGGTGGAAAAGGTGCAAATCAGGCAGTTCAATCTGCTAGACTTGGTGTAAACGTTACCATGGTGGGTAAGATTGGAAATGATGTGTTTGGTGAAGAATTATTAAAAACCATTCATGAAGCAGGCATTAATATCGACAATATTTTAAGGGATGAGTCGTGTTCATCTGCTGTCAGCAGCATTATATTGGAAGTTGTTCCGGGTAAAAAGACCAAGAACAGAATCTTGGTTGTACCTGGTGCTAACATGGAATTGACTGTTAATGACATTGAGTTTTTAAAAGATAAAATTTCTGAATATGACCTGGTAATTTTACAACTTGAAATTCCATTGGAAGTCAATAAAAAGGTTGTGGAGTATGCATATGATCAAGGAATACCTGTTATGCTGAATTCAGCACCCTATGAACATTTGGACGATGATATTCTCGCTAAATTGACATATATTTCTCCAAATGAACATGAAGCATACAGTTTAACTGGAATAAAGCTAACAAAAGACGATGGCGGAATTGACATTAAAAAAGTAGAAATAGCTGCAAAAATTCTACTGAATAAAGGCGTAAAAAATGTAATTATTACACTTGGCAGTAATGGAGTAGCTTTTATGAATAAGAATATTTTTGTTGTGAAGCCCTGTGTGGATATAGTTACTGTTGTGGATCCTACAGCCGCAGGAGATTCATTTACTGGAGCATTTTGTTCGGCAGTATGTATGGGAATGCCTCCGGAAAAAGCTCTGGATTTTGCAAATTATACAGCTACTCTCACTGTTTCAAAAATGGGTGCTATAACGTCGTTACCTACTATGAATGAAGTAAGAGATTTAATGAAAAAGGATAATTACAATTACAAGTTTATATGAGGAGGAGTCTTTAGTGGAGAACTCATTGGATTTAATTTTAAAAAACTTTATTAATATTTCTTTGAATGAAATTGAAGACTTAAAAAATGAAATAAGCCTTGAGATTTATGAAGAAGCAATTAAACTTATAGTGGATGCAGAAGATAAAGGAAACAGGGTACATATAACAGGTATTGGAAAGCCAGGACATGTAGCGGGATATATTGCTTCACTGCTCTCTTCAACAGGAACACCCACATATGAATTGCATGGAACTGAAGCAGTACATGGTTCTTCCGGTCAGGTTCGGCCTGGGGATGTTGTCATTGCTATATCAAATAGTGGTGAAACAGCTGAACTAAAAGCAACTGTTATGACATTAAAAAATAATGGGGCTAGAATTATTGCTGTAACCGGAAAAAAAGAATCTTGGCTGGCAAAAAACGGAGATGCTTTTCTGTATGCAGGTGTAAAAAATGAAGGGGATCCTCTTAACAGAGCTCCCAGAGCTTCAATACTAGCTGAAGTTTTTGTGTTGCAGATATTTAGCCTATTATTGCAATACAAGAAAGGTATAACCCCTCAACAGTATGTCAAATGGCATCCGGGAGGGGCTTTGGGACAGTTGAGGGATTATGAAATAAAATAGTCTTTTATACAGGGAGTATAGAATTTTTACTTCTATTCTTAGACGGCCTCTGGTACGTTAAAAGTGTAAATATACAGCCATAGCCAATGGTTGCTATCTACACTTTTTTTATTGTCTAGTAAAAACATTAAAAAGATTTTTTCACAAGGTATTATGAAAATATACTTGGAATTGAAAGTTTAATCTCAGGTTCATAAATTTTGACCGACAGCTTATGCTATCGGTCAATTTGTGATGCATTGTTTTTTTATCTATTTTCTATTGACTTAAGTTAGCAGGTCTTCTTATTAAATATAAATTATTTCTAGCGGGGTCTTGCACACGAGTTCCTCATAATTATATCGGCATCAAACACAACTTTTTGAGGTACCCAGCTTTTGGGACTTTTTATCTTGTTAATAAGCAGCTCTGCCGCTTTTTTGCCCAATTCAACAGGCTGCTGGTTAATGACGGTCATATCGGGATTGAGGATGGTATGGTACTTAAATACGCCGAAAGCGCAAATGGACATTTCATCAGGAATACTTATATTCATCTCGTTTAATGCAGCTACTGCCCCCAATGCCATGAGATTGTTTACAGAGAAAATGGCCGTGGGCTTAAAAGGCTGCATTATGAGTTTTTTTGTCAGCTCATATCCGGATTCAAATTTATAGTTTCCATATAATATATAGTTTTCGTCTACTTCCATATCATTGTGCTCATGAGCATTGATATATCCACGCAGCCTGTCATTTATCAGAACGGGATTGCTTTCGCTGCACAGTATGGCTATTTTTTTATGACCAAGTGAAATAAGATAATTTATCATTTGATATGACCCTGTAAAATTATCATTGATAACAGAGTCTATTATTATATTATTGTCGGTATTGCAAAAGTCTCTATCCATTAACACAATTGGCAGTCTGGTGCTGTTTATCTTCAACAGCTTTTCACTCCTGCCTGCAGAAGCGATAATAATGCCATCAACTCTCTTGGAGACCAATACATCAAGAATCTTGTTCTCATTATCAAGATTTTCATCGCTGCTTAATATAATCGGTTGATAATTGTGAGAAGTAACAACATCGCTTATTGCCTTGACAGTATCCATAAAAGATACGTTTGACAGATCGGGAATTACTATACCTATGGTCTTGGTCTTAGTTCTTTTAAGACTCTGAGCAACATTGTTGGGAATAAAATCAAGTTCTTCAATAACATCACTTATTTTCTGCTGTATTTCTTTACTTACATAACCACTGCTATTTAAATACCGTGAAACTGTAGCTGTTGAAACACCTGCTTTGCTGGCCACATCTTTTATAGTAGGGTTTTTCATTGTTATACGCACCTCATTAATAAAATACAAGAATATGTTTGAAGTACACCCATTTTTCAAGGGGTCTTTGAAAGCCGTATGTATACGGTTTCACAACTCATAAAAAAGTATACTATATGCACCAGAACATATCAATATAAATTAATTACAAAAAAATAACCTATATTTAAGCGGCTTTGTAACTTGTGATTGATATTTTATGAAAATACATAAAATATCAATGTAAAAAATACAATGTTACACATTAAAATATTAAATTTGACAATTAAAATACATAAAATAAAAAAATAATATATAATTTTTTTGTATAAAGCATTGCATTTATTAGTCATATGTGCTAAATTAAATATGTGGATATGAAAACGATTCCACATATCGAATTTTAATTCTTAATAGCTGGAGACTTTATGCGAGTTATGAGAACATGTGCAAATATATTGTAGTGAATTCCTCTTAGATTTATGATATTTAGCTATGTCGTATATATTTATATGAAAATATTTATCAAATTAATTAAATGTATGTAAATAGTTTCATAACTGCAATTAGGTGAAACAGTACAAACCGGTATACTACTCAAGTCTTAATGAACGGTTCATAACAAATGTTCATTATTCTCAATAAAAATAATAAAAACTAAATTGGAGGCTGGATTCATGAAAAAACTTTATGGAGTAATAACAGCAATGGTGACACCCTTTGACAAAAATCAGAAGGTTGACCCAAACGCAATCAGAAAGCATGTTGATTTTTTGGTTGAGGGGGGAGTGAACTGTCTTTATCCTCTGGGGACTACAGGTGAAATGGATCTTATGACCGTTGAGGAAAGAAAGCTGGTGGCAGAAACAGTTGTATCCCAAAACAATAAGAGGATTACCGCCTATATCCATGTGGGTGCAATGGCTCAAGCTGAAACTGTCGAACTTGCCAGACATGCATTTGACATAGGCGCTGACGGAATTGGAGTTGTAACTCCTGCATATTTTAAGGTTACAGACAGAGAACTGGAAGAATATTATGTTGCGGTTGCCAATAGTGTCCCTGCCGACTTTCCGGTATATGCCTACAACATTCCACAGTTGTCGGGCAACGATCTGAAACCTGAGGTTATTGAAAGAGTGGTTAAGAGAGTTCCCAATATAATAGGTATAAAATATAGCTTGCCGGATATGAATAGAACAGTACATTATGGAAGGATAAACAATAATAATTTTTCTGTGGTACAGGGAGCGGACACTTTAATGTTTGCTTCACTGATGCTTGGGTGTGACGGAATAGTATCAGGCTGCTCCAGTGTATTCCCCGAAGCTTTTTCTAGAGTATACAAGGCTTTTACCGAAGGACAGTACCAGGAGGCTGCCAGACTTCAGAAACTGGCAACATATGCTGCAGAGACAATCAAGTGCGGATCAAATATGTCCTATTTCAAAGAAGGCTTGAAGATAAGAGGAATTGATATGGGTAGCATGAGAAAGCCATTGCTTGATATCTCTCCCCAGGAGCTTGAAATATTCACAAAGGACTTTAAAAAGTGTCTTGAAATTGTAAAATAGTCACTCAGTATATCACTTCATTATATAAGGAGAGAGATATCAATGTACAAGCTCTTTTTCGGAGGCTACAACTATTCTCAAAACTGTCCGGAGTCAAGAGCATTTCTTGAACAGAACGGATTTGAGATAATCGAGAATCCTTTTCAGAGACCCTATACCCAGGACGAGCTTTTAGAAATAGTAGAGGATTTGGATGCTGTTATAACTGGAATGGACGAATGGAATGAGGAACTTTTCAAAAGAGGCGGAAAAATAAAATCCATTGCCAAGTTTGGAATTGGTGTAGATAATATTGATCTGATCAAAGCGAAGGAATACGGAATAAAAGTCAGCAATGCCCCTGCATCAACCAATGCGGTAGCAGAGCTTGTAATAGGCTATATTATTAATTTGAAGAGGAATATTGTCAGAGGAGACAGGATATGTAAGGCCGGCTGCTGGGACAGAATTGCCGGCAGTGAAATATCCGGAAAGAATATCGGTTTGATAGGCTTTGGAAAAATACCAAAACTCATAGCTAAAAAGCTGTATGGCTTCGATGCAAATGTTTTTGCCTTTGATAAATATCCTGATTATGAATGGGCTGAAAAGTATAATGTTCAAATGACCGGCTTTGATGAATTGCTTGAAAAATGTGATATTTTAAGTCTTCATTTGCCGAAGATGGAAGAGACAAATCATATAATAAACGCCGGTACAATTTCCAGAATGAAGGATGGAGCGTTCTTTATAAATACCAGTCGTGGTGCGCTGGTGGATGAGGAAGCGTTATACGAGGCTTTGGCAAACAAAAAGCTCTCAGGCGCAGCCGTAGATGTATTTGAGATCGAGCCTGCCATGCCGGATAATAAACTGTTTACACTGGACAATTTCATTTGCACTCCCCATTGGGGCAGTGACACTATCGAGACAATACAAATGGTTGGTGAAATCACCGCCAAAGCCACTGTAGATGTTGTTTGCAAAGGTAAAGATCCTGAAAATTATGTAAACAAATAAATTCTTTATCATATAGTTTCATAATTTGGTTTGCAAAGGAGGTATTAATTTGAAGAAGATAATAAATACACCTGAAAATTTTGTTAATGAAATGCTCGAAGGTATTTATTCGGCCCATCCGGATATGGTTAAGCCTGTTGCTGAGGATATGAGATGCTTTGTTTCTGCAAAAAAAATCAAAGGCAAGGTGGGTATTGCCACCGGAGGAGGTTCGGGCCATCTGCCCCTGTTTCTGGGGTATGTGGGAGATGGAATGCTGGATGGATGTGCTATCGGAGATGTGTTCCAGTCTCCAAGCGCAGAGCAGATACTGGAGGTCACTAAGGCTATAAGCTCGGGAGCAGGTATCCTGTACATTTATGGCAATTATAACGGAGATATTTTTAACTTTGATATGGCAGCCGATATGGCTGATTTTGAAGAAGGTATAAAAGTTGAAACCGTAGTGGCGGGAGAGGATGTTGCCTCTGCAGGACCGGCAGCACCAGGGCAGAAGAATACGCGCAGAGGTGTTGCAGGAATATTTTTCGTATATAAATGTGCCGGTGCGGCAGCAGCTGAAATGATGAGTCTTGCGGAAGTAAAGCGTATTGCTGAAAAAGCATGTGCAAATGTCAGAACTATGGGTGTGGCGTTATATCCGTGTACAGTTCCGAGGGTCGGACATCCAAGCTTTGAACTGGGTGAAGATGAAATGGAAATAGGAATGGGAATACATGGAGAGTCTGGAATCCGTAGAGGGAAACTTCTGCCGGCCGATGAGATAGTAGATGAAATGCTTAAGCCTATTATCAGTGATATACCCTACGTAGCCGGGGATGAAGTGGCGGTATTGATTAACGGGCTGGGAGCAACACCGCTTGAAGAGCAATATATTATGTACAGGCGGGTTTCCACGGTGCTTAAGGAAAAAGGTATTTCGGTCTACAAGGCTTTTGTAGGTGAATATGCTACCTCAATGGAAATGGCCGGAGCTTCAATAACCTTATTCAAGCTGGATGATGAGCTTAAAAGACTTTTAGCAGCTGCTGCAAATACACCATTTTTTAAACAATTGCAACTGTAATAAATAATTTAAATTACTTTTATGGCCGTAATTAAGGCTTTTGGAGACAATTATGATTTTATTCAGTCGGATTAAAGAACTTTTTGGACAATGGAACATAATAATGCTCAGCAATAAGGAATACTTGATCACTATTGACAGTGTTGTCGGAGATGGCGATTTGGGATTGACAATGAGTGACGGCTTTAAAGTAGCATATCTGGCTGTTCGGGATTCTGAAGAAACAGATATCGGCAAGCTGTTTTACAATGCAGGCAAAGCAATGTCCACTGCTGTTCCTTCTACCATGGGGACATTAATGGCTTCGGGTTTAATGCAGGCAGGAAAAGTTCTGAAAGCAAAAAATGAATTATTACCTGAGGATATAGCACTATTATTTGAAGCTTACATGCAGGGGGTAGAAAACCGCGGCAAGGCAAAAGCCGGAGAAAAAACGTTTCTTGACGGGCTGGCACCTGCAGTGGATTCTCTGCAGGAGGATTTGAAAAATGGTGTAACTTTGTTAGAGGCTGCGCAGAATGCTGTAAAAGCGTCGGAAAGAGGCAGTGAACTGACAAAAACCATGATTGCAGTACATGGCAGGGCAGCAACCCGCGGAGAGGGTTCGAGGGAATTGCTGGATGCAGGTTCTGTAGTAGCTGTTCTTATAATGAAAGGTTTTCTGGAATTCATAAAGTCTATAGCAAATTAGGTTTAGCCGCTAATCTAAATTATCAGCCCATTGTAATTGATTTTGAAGTATGTAGTCCAAATGTTGCATACATGTGTATGTTACATAAAAAAGAAGGCAAAATATCTTTATAAGTTTCTGAGGCATACGGACAGCTAAAAATAAAAAATATGCTTGCAATATCTTATAAAATATATGCCTTCTCAAAAAATAAGAGGAGGAAATTTATTATGAAAACGACAAAAAGACTGGTGTGCCTGGTTATGGTAATGACAATGCTTGTAACGTTATTCGCGGCGTGTGGCAGTGGGAAACCGGCAGCTGATTCTACAGCGGTAAACTCTTCTACGGCAGCAAACTCTTCTGCGGCAGGAAACAGCAATAGTCCGGCAAAACCTTTTGATGGTACAAAGATTAACTATATTGGTTTTGGAGCAATGTGGACTAATGAGATCGTAGCCAGTCTGGACAAGTTTAAAGAAGAAACAGGAATTACGGTAAACTTCCAACAGCTTGCAAATGACCAGTTGAGTAATAAAATTGCAGTTAGTTCAGCTGCAGGCGGAAGCGATCTTGACGTTATAGCTTTCAGACCTCTACAGGAAACACTGTTGTTCACAAACAACGGTTGGGTAGAGCCTTTGGATGGTTATATTTCTAAATCTCCCGAATTTGACGTTAATGACTTTTTTACATCAGGTAAGGATATATGTGCTGTCGATGGCAAGATGTATGGTATCCCGCTGATGACCGAGAGAGAAATAGTGTATTACAATAAAGAAATGTTTGCTCAAGCCGGTATAACAAGTGTTCCCAAGACAATGGACGAACTGCTGGAGGCAGCAAAGAAATTGAATAATCCCGATAAGGGTATTGCCGGTATAGCAATAAGAGGCAAGGGATCAGACGCAGTAACTCAATTTTCAGGCTTCCTGCGTGCCTTCGGCGGAGACTTTATTGTTGACGGCAAGGCAGCAATAAATACTCCTGAAGCAATTAAGGCATTCCAGTTCTATGGTGATCTGCTGAAAAATTATGGTCCTGCAGGTGTGGCCAATATGGGTTGGACCGAAACACAATCATTGTTTACACAGGGCAAAGCAGCAATGAGAATTGATGCAGACAGTCAGTATGGATTTGCATTGGATTCAAAAAGTTCTCTTATCTCTGATAAGGTGGGATATTTCGTATTACCCGCAGGACCTGCAGGTGCAAAACCTTTTAATATCGTTGCATGGGCATTGGGTATCAGCAGTGGATCGAAAAACAAGGATGCTTCATGGGAATTCATAAAGTGGTCATTGGGTAAGGAAATGGATGTCAAGACGGCTCTTGCCGGAAATCCAAGCACACGTAATTCAACATGGACAAATAAAGAAGCAAGTAAAAACTTTCCTGCTGAACTGGTTGAAGTTATAAATCAAACCAACCCGATCGGTGTTGGTACCGACAGACCGTTTATGATAAATGTAGGAGAGGCAAGAACGATAATTGGAACAGTTATAACTGGTGCCATATTAGGTAAGGATGTCACGGAATTTGCCAACAAGGCAAATGAGGATTTCCAGAAATTACTTGACAAGGAAGTAAAAAAATAATTTGCAGCTTTTATTTTAAGGAATGCTTTAATAAATGAATTGGGGTAGTAACTGCAAGTAATATTATCAGCTGCTACCCCAAAATTTCAATGACAGGAGGGTGATATAATGATTTTAAAATGGGTTGATAAAAATCTTAAATACATTTTTACGCTGCCGACAATAATATTTGTTTTAGCTATGATACTTTTTCCGCTGGGATATACTCTGGTCCTGAGTTTTTTTGAATGGGGCATGTCTAATAGTGTACCTATGAAGTTTATTGGTCTGGAAAATTACACAAGTTTATTTACTGATGACAGATTTCTACCAGCAGTTGGAAGAACCTTCTATTTCTCGGCTATAGCTCTGTTTTTTGAAGTGGTATTGGGAGTTTCCGTAGCTTTGTTTCTGAACAGGGAAATGGTTGGAAAAAATATAGTGAAAACTGCCTTTCTGCTGCCAATGGTGGCCACTCCTGTTGCTGTAGGCCTTGTATGGACTCTTATTTACGAACCTACGATAGGAATTGCCAATGTTATAGTGAAAGCTGTAGGACTAAAACCGCTTGTTTGGCTTGGGTCACCCGATACAGCACTGGCGTCGCTAATGTTGGTGGATGTATGGCAGTGGACGCCAATGGTAATGCTGGTGGTACTGGCGGGGATATCTTCGCTGTCAACGGAACCTTTTGAATCGGCTATGGTTGATGGAGCAACCAAGTGGCAAACCTTATGGAAGGTTACACTTCCGCTGTTAAGGCCAACTATTTTTACGGCTATACTCCTAAGACTGATAGATGTTCTGAAAACTTTTGATATCATATATGCAACAACACAAGGCGGACCGGGTTTCGCAACTGAAACAATGAATATTTTGTCCTTCAGGCTTGCATTTGAATATTTTCAATTTGGTAAGGCTTCTGCGACTCTTGTAGTATTCTTTATAATTGTATTATCTATTGCTGCCATTTTTATTAAGGTGAAAAATAAAGTGGAGGTGGATTACTGATGGATAAAACAGCTAAATCCAATAAGCTAACCGGCAATATTGTTTTTTATTTGCTTTTGGTTATAATACTGATTTGCGCCACTTTTCCGTTTATATGGATGGTTCTGGCATCTTTTAAAAGCATGGTGGATTTACTTAATGTTGATAAGATGTTTATATTTAAGCCAACATTACAGCCGTATTTTGATGTGTTCTCCAAATATGATTTTTTAAGGCCTATTTTTAACAGCTTGCTGGTAGGTGTTGTATCTACCGTATTGTCATTAATATTCGGATTACCCACCTCATATTCAATTGCAAGAGAGAAACAGACTCTCTTCTCAGGAATTATACTGATTATCAGAATCATACCTGCAATCTCATTCCTGGTACCATGGTATATTATTTTCAACAAGATGCATTTAACAGGAACATATACGGCACTGATACTTGCACACTTATTGGTGTCATTGCCTCTGATTATATGGATAATGATTCCTTATTATGAGCAGCTGCCAAAGGAACTGGAGCAGGCTGCATGGGTTGACGGATGTTCAAGAGTCGGGACATTTTTCAAAATAATGCTTCCGCTTTCCACACCGGGTATATTGACATCGTCAATACTGGCATTTATTTTCTCGTGGAATAACTTCATTTTTGCATTGGTTCTTGGAACAAATGATACTAAAACACTGCCCACCGCAGTATTTAACTTTGTATCATATACGGAAATAAACTGGTCAAGCTTGATGGCAGCAGCAGTATTGATCACTCTTCCTATTTTGATAATTTCTCTGGCTTTGCAGAGGTATGTCATCGCCGGATTAACAGCAGGAGCAGTTAAAGGCTAAACACTTGACAGACGTTGAAAAAATTTGAAGAAAATTTTTGATACCGGAGGGAAATATGAAAGCAGCAGTATTTATGGAACCGTACAAGTTTGACATAGTCCAAATGGAAAAACCTGTCCCGCAAAAGGGGGAAGTGCTGGTAAAGATAATGGCCGCAGGCATCTGTGGTTCCGACATGGGCCCGTTTGCTGGAAAGGATATTGACAGACGCCGGCCTGGAATTGTTATGGGCCACGAGGCTGCGGGAATAGTTGAGATGCCGGGAGAAAAGGTTACCGGATGGAAGACGGGCGACAGGGTGGCAATTAATCCTCAAATTTATTGTAATGACTGTATATATTGCAGAACAGGAGCTTACAATCTATGCAGCAATATGCTGCTTATAGGATCTTCTAAAAGGAAGTTTTTGCACGGGGCTATGTGTGAATATATATGCATTTCTGAAAAGCAGTTGCTAAGACTTCCTGATAATGTCAGTTACGAGGAAGGCGCTTTGCTGGATCCGGTTGGCAATGCCATAAGGGTTACACGCAAAGGCCGTATTGAGATAGGTGCTAATGTGGTTGTCCTTGGCTGTGGTACAATAGGACTTTTAATTTTACAGACAGCGGGCATAGCAGGGGCCGGTAATGTTATAGCAGTCAGCCGTTCGGGTAAAAAGAGTGTTCTGGCATTGGCTGCAGGCGCCAGTCATTTTGTTGATTCAAGTAATAAGGAAAAAGCATTGGATGAGATAAATGAATACACGCACGGTAAAGGCGCTGATGTTGTAATAGATGCTGCCGGCTTTGACGATACTTATGATTTTGCAGTGAGCTGCAGCAAAAAAGGCGGAAGGATTGTAGCCCTTGGGTATAATGGTACTCATTTGAATTTCCCGTTGACAAATCTGATTTTTAAAGAGATTCAATTGATTGGTTCAACGGGTTTTGCAGAAGAAAGTTCCCTGGCGCTTGAATATTTATCAAAAGGAAGAATAAGATTGGATAAAATTATTACTAATAGATTTCCTTTGGAAAAAACTCAAAATGCCTTTGAGGCTGTTTACGGCGGTGATGAAATTAAGGTTATCATTAAGCCATAAATAGTGTATTTTGTTTAGATAAAATTGAAAAAGAGGTAGTTATGGAAAATAATTTTAAACTACGCAGCAGGGAAGTTCTGAACCGCCCATTGTGGTCACATATCAGGGCTCTTTATAAAGCGATGGGATATAGTGATTATGATCTTAAAAATCCTCTGATCGGAATTGCAAATTCATGGAACCGTGCCACTCCGGGGCACTACAATCTGAACACTGTTTCGGAATATGTCAAACAGGGCATCCTTCAGTCGGGCGGAACACCGGTTGAGTTTGGAATTATAGGCCCCTGTGACGGAATGGGAGTCGGAAATGACGGCATGCATTATTGTCTGCCTGCAAGAGATATCATTGCAAATGAAATTGAAATAATGGTTCAGGTAAACCGGCTTGATGCGGTTGTACTGCTGGGCTCCTGTGACAAAATTGTCCCGGGTCTGCTGATGGCAGCGGCGCGTCTGGACATACCCGCAATTATTGTTTTAGGAGGACCGTCACTGGGCGGTATGGAGTTTGACGGCAGGTCTGCAGATAATTCCAGCATATCGGAGGCGCTGGGAATGCTGCAGAAAAATTTAATAACTCAGGAGATGTTTGACAGGCTTGAGGATAATTCCATGCAGACCTGTGGCTCATGTTCGTTTCTGGGGACGGCAAATACTATGGGGGCTTTTACAGAAGCTATCGGTATGTGTCTTCCCGGAACATCATCCATTCCGGCCGTATTTTCAGAGAGACTCAGGGCGGCCCAGGAATCCGGACGGACAATTGTAAGGATGGTTAACGAAAATATCACCGCAAGGAAAATAATCAACCGGAAGGGTTTAAAAAATGCAATAAGACTTGGAATGGCCATAGGCGGATCTACAAATCTTGCACTGCATATTCCGGCAATAGCCTATGAAGCGGATTGTGATATATCCATGGACACAATTGATGAAATATCAAGAACAACACCCCACCTGGCTAAAATATATCCGTCTGGACCTAAAAATGTGCCGGATTTCTATAATTCCGGAGGTGTTCCCGCAGTAATGAAACATTTGGCACCATTAATTGAGACCGATGCACTGACTTGTACCGGCAGTACCTGGGGGGAGATTCTGGATAATGTTCCTGAAATAGAAAACGATATCATACATTCCATGTCCAATCCGTGGCATCCGTGGGGAAGTCTTGCGGTTTTAAAAGGAAATCTGGCCCCGGCAGGTGCAGTAACAAAGCCTACGGCTATTCACAAAAGCATGCAGGTCTTTAAAGGAAAGGCCATATGTTTTAACTCTGAAGAAGAGGCAACAGAGGCTATATTAAACAAGAAGATCCTGCCGGGTATGGTTGTGGTTATACGGTATGAAGGCCCAAAGGGCGGGCCTGGTATGCGTGAAATGGTAAGAGTGATGAAAATGCTATATGGTCAAAATCTGGCACTGTCAACTGCGGTTATAACGGATGGACGCTTTTCGGGGACAAACAACGGATGCTTCGTCGGACATATATCTCCTGAAGCCTATGAAGGTGGGCCTATAGCAGCCGTATCTGACGGAGATACCATTTATATTGACGTACCAAATGGAAATATAATGCTGGAAGTACCTCAAGAGGAGCTTGAACGCCGGTTATCCGCTATAAAAAAACCTGATAGAAAAATTCCGGCAGGATATCTGAATGTTTATGCAAGACTTGCGGAATCTGCCGATAAGGGCGCTATTATTAAAAACAGGTAATAACCTGAAAAATGCGAAGTTTGCTATTGTGCTTACATGGTATCCTTCGCATATCAAATAAGCCGGGGGCTTATTTGCAGGTATGGCAATCAACATGGAGGCTGATATTATGAAGAAAAAAGTACTTGTCACTGCGACAAATTATTCCAGACTTTGTACCGGAGCAAAAGCGCTTCTGGAGAGAGAAGGCTTTGAAGTTATTGAAAATACCTTTGGAAGGCCAATGACTTTTGAGGAGCTTAAAAATATAGTAGGAGATGTATGTGGGGTAGTTGCCGGAGTAGATACCTGGAATGAAGAGGTTTTCAAGCTGGCTCCAAATCTGAAGGTCATAGGCCGCTTTGGGATCGGAGTTGACAACATTGACCTGGAAGCAGCAAAAAAATATGGCATAAAGGTGATGAATGCAAGGGCCATTAACAGCGATTCAGTTGCTGAATGTACGGTAGGCTTGATTCTGGCAGTACTGAGAAACCTTGTAAACTTGGATAAATCAACCCGTGCAGGCAGGTGGGAAAGGTATGTGGGCAATACTGTAAGGGGTAAGACAATAGGTCTGGTAGGCTTTGGAGCCATTGCTCAGTATACTGCCAAGCTCCTTACTGCATTTGAAACTGAAATATATGCATATGATGTATATCCGGATCATGCAGCAGCTAAAAAATTGGGCGTTACCATGACTGATCTGGATACAATCATAAAGCAAAGTGACATTATTACTTTACATGTTCCCTGTACGCCCGAAACTACCAAACTCTTCAGTAAAAAGGAATTTGAGCTGATGAAGGATTCAGCTGTTATTATAAATGTTGCAAGGGGGCCGGTGATTGACGAGATGGCTCTGTATGATGCTCTGAAGACACACAAAATTGCCGGAGCAGGTATAGATGTTTATGAAGTTGAGCCTACAACAGCAGCTAATCCTCTGTTTGAGCTTGATAATGTGGTATGTCTGCCGCACAGTGCCGCCGAAACCTATGAAACATATGAAGCGGTTGGAATGGCTACGGCTCAGGCTATACTGGATGTTATGAACGGCAGGGAGCCTATAAACTGGTTGAATAAAAAGTAAAAAAACATGAGACTGCCTCTGAAATGGGTTTATTCTGTTCAGAGGCATTTTTTTATTGCAAGGTTTGTTCTGTTATAACAAAACAAACCTTGCAGTTTACATGAAAATGCTTTGTAAGCTGACCTTCAGACCCTCAAGAATATAAGAAACCATACTTTCTTCTTTTTTGAAGGTTGAATTTTTTAGTACGTCATTGTTTTCAAAGAGGAAAACAGTCACTTCTTTATTAAAGGGATTTACAATCCAGTACTCCCGTACGCCGGTTGACATATACAGATCAAGTTTCTTAACGGAGTCCTTGCCCAGGCTGCCTTCAGATAAAATTTCAACCATCAGGGATGGTACACCCATGTAATAGCCTTTTTCGTTGATGTTTTCTTCAAGATCACATATTACCATCAGGTCAGGCTGGACAATATTAATGTTTTCGGAATTTCTTCTGAGGGTGATATCAAAAGGTGCCAGCATAGGTCTGCATTTCTTACCTTTTAACCAGTTATACAGTATTCCGAACAATTCGCCTAAAATCTGCTGATGAACTGCTTTTGGCGAAGCCTGCAGATAGATCTCTCCATTAATATATTCAAAGCGTTCATCACTGTTTTCTGATATTTGAAGAAATTCCTCATAGGTTGCCTTACGTGGATACAAAGTATAAGCTTCAGCCCTTTCCATTACAGTTTCACTGCTGGAGTGTTCCATTGGCTCCTGATAGGAAGTCAGCCGGGCTACTTTTCTTCCGTTGCTTGTGATGATGATTTCTTCTCTTTCTGCAGCACGGAGATATTTTCCCAGATTGTTTTTAAGGTCGGTTGCGTTAATAATCATAACAATCCTCCTTTACTTTAGCTAAGTCAGCTAAAATAAATAATAAGTAAAATAGCTAAAATAGCTAAAATAGCTAATGCATATATTATATTTTTAATATTTGGCTTTGTCAATTTATTATGATAAATTATTAAAATTTTTGTTAATCTTTCAGGAGATCATTAGTTGTTATCTGTTTACATACCTTATCTTAATATGCTATATTAAGAATGATAAAATAATAACAATTAAATTATGGAAATACTATTAAGGTATGAATAAATAATAAAGCCCCATTTTCAAGGGAGAAAGTTTCTTATTCGTCCCTATAAAATTCAATAAAAAAGGAGTAGTGTAAATGGCTAAGATTATTATGAAAACTCCACTGGTTGAAATGGATGGAGATGAAATGACCAGAGTAATCTGGAAAATGATAAAGGATATTTTATTGCTGCCTTATATCGACCTGAAGACAGAGTATTATGATTTAGGACTTGAGTACAGAGAAAAGACCGGTGACCAGGTTACTATAGATTCAGCTCTTGCCACAAAGAAATACGGAGTTGCAGTTAAATGTGCTACTATTACTCCTAATGCTGAAAGAGTTAAGGAATACAATCTTACTGAAATGTGGAAGAGTCCAAACGGTACTATAAGAGCCATCCTGGACGGAACTGTTTTCCGTGCTCCAATACTTCTGGACAGTATTAAACCATTTGTCAAGACCTGGGTTAAGCCCATAACAATCGCAAGACACGCATATGGTGATGTGTATAGAGATGTTGAATACAGAGTGCCGGGTGCCGGCAAGGCTGAGCTGGTATTCACCAATGAAAAAGGTGAAGTCACCCGTCAGACCATACATGATTTCGATGGAGCAGGTGTTATTCTGGGAATGCACAACATTGACAAGTCCATCGAAAGTTTTGCAAGATCCTGCTTTAACTATGCACTTGATCAGAAACAGGATATATGGTTCGCTACAAAAGATACTATTTCAAAGAAATATGACCATACCTTCAAGGATATTTTCCAGGAGATATATGAAAAAGAATACGATTCCAAATTTAAGGCTGCAGGTATAGAATACTTTTATACCCTTATTGATGATGCAGTTGCACGTGTTGTAAGATCGGAAGGCGGTTTCATATGGGCATGCAAAAATTATGACGGTGACGTTATGTCCGACATGGTTGCAACTGCTTTCGGAAGCCTTGCAATGATGACTTCAATATTGGTATCACCTGAAGGCTTCTATGAATACGAAGCTGCTCACGGAACTGTTCAGCGCCATTACTACCAGCATCTGAAGGGGCAGGAAACCTCCACAAACTCAATGGCAACTTTGTTCGCCTGGACCGGCGCTCTGCGTAAAAGAGGAGAACTGGACGGAATACAGGAACTGGTTGAATTTGCAGATAAACTGGACAGAGCTTCTCTCAAGACTATTGAAAACGGAATAATGACAAAGGATCTTGCATTGCTTTCAGATCTCAGTGAAACTAAGACAGTAAATACCGAAGATTTTCTTAAGGAAGTTAAAAAGACCTTTGATGCACTGTAATTAACTGTTATTTCATTAACTGGAACGCAAAATGAACCATCAACACCGGTAATTTAACGCTGATATTACCGGTGTTTTTTATTTGATTTTTTTAGGATTGGAAAATTGACAAATAAATATTACCAACTTGCAAAAAAATAATTTATAATTATATTATTATAATTAAAAGACAGGAGGAATTTATGAGTAATAATTTTCATGTAAATGGCTATAAAACAAGTTTGGACATCCGCACCACAGAGGTGGCGATAAAAAGGATAAAGGACTATTTTGAAAGTGAATTGGCGAAGGAATTGAAGCTCACCAGAGTTTCAGCACCATTATTTGTGAAACCTGAGACTGGATTGAATGATAATCTTAATGGTGTGGAAAGGCCTGTTGCTTTTGATTTAAAAGATCTGAACGGCGAAATAGTTGAAATAGTTCATTCTCTGGCAAAATGGAAGAGAATGGCTCTCAAACGTTACGGTTTTGCCCTGGGAGAGGGCTTGTACACCGATATGAATGCCATAAGAAGAGATGAAGAACTTGATAATCTTCACTCGGTCTATGTGGACCAATGGGACTGGGAAAAGATTATTGATAAAAGCCAGCGGTCCGAAGAGAGCTTGAAGGCGGTAGTAAGACAAATTTATTCTGTATTTAAGCGTACCGAAGACTATATTACTGACATATACCCGCAAATTGAGAGATATCTTCCTGATGAGATTTACTTCGTTACAACTCAGGAGCTGGAGGATTTGTATCCTGAATTAACGCCAAAAGAAAGAGAAAGAATTATTGCCAAAGAAAAGAAGGCCATTTTTATAATGAAAATCGGAGACTTGCTGAATTCAGGAGAAAAGCACGATGGGAGAGCTCCCGACTATGATGATTGGTCACTGAATGGAGATATAGTATTCTACTACCCTGTTCTGGATATTGCATACGAAGTTTCTTCAATGGGGATAAGGGTAGATGAAGAAGCCTTGCTGTCCCAATTGAAAAAGGCAGGATGTGAAGACCGGCTGAAGCTTCCATTTCATACGCAGCTTATCAACAAGGAACTTCCATATACAATCGGAGGTGGAATCGGTCAGTCGAGGATATGCATGTTTTTCCTCGGAAAGGCTCACATTGGAGAGGTACAGGCATCAGTATGGACGGACAGGATAATAAAAGAGTGTTCCGAAAACAATATTAACCTCTTATAATCCATAATATGAATGTGTTGCTGTTAAACTTTTTAGTTTAAAAAACAACAATCAGGTACAAAATTTATATAACTACTTTAATTTTAATAGATTTTAACATATTATATTTTTATGAGAACTAACAATATATACTATCTGGTTTTCATAGGGATATTATCAAATATAGAAAAGTGCAGATATCATTTTAAAAGGGTATTTAGTACGAAGGAGTACAAAAATGAGTTATTCGGAAATAAAGAAACTATTTAGAGCACCACAGGATTATGTAGGTAAAACCATAACCGTACCCGGTTGGGTTAAAACTGTCCGCGATTCAAAGACCTTTGGATTTATAGAACTTAATGACGGAACTTTTTTCAGGAACCTTCAGGTAGTATTTGAGGAAGGCAGGCTTGAAAACTTCAAGGATGTAGCAAAATTAACTGTCGGTTCATCAATTGTAGTTGAAGGAGAACTGCTGGAGACACCTAATGCAAAACAGCCTTTTGAGCTTAAAGCTACAAGGATTGAAATTGAGAACTTATGTCCCGCAGATTATCAGCTTCAGAAAAAAAGGCATTCCTTCGAATTCCTGAGAACCATAGCACATTTAAGACCAAGGACAAACACCTTCTCGGCAGTATTCAGAGTTAGATCACTGGCTGCTTTTGCAATACACAAATTCTTTCAGGAGAGAGGTTTTGTATATGTTCATACACCATTGATTACCGGAAGTGATGCTGAGGGGGCAGGTCAGATGTTCAAGGTTACAACCCTTGATATAACCAATCCGCCTAAAAATGAAAATGGCAAAATTGATTATTCACAGGACTTCTTTGAAAAGGAAACCAGCCTTACGGTAAGCGGACAGTTGACAGGTGAAGCATATGCCCTGGCTTTTAAGAATATTTATACCTTCGGGCCAACTTTCAGGGCGGAAAATTCAAACACTGCTAGACATGCAGCCGAGTTCTGGATGATAGAACCCGAGATAGCATTTTCCGATCTGAAGGATGATATGATGCTGGCAGAGGATATGCTCAAGTATGTCATCAACTATGTTATGGAAAATTCCCCCGAAGAAATGGAGTTTTTCAACAATTTCGTTGACAAAACGCTCCTGGAACGTCTGAATAATGTTGTAAGTTCGGATTTTGCCCATATCACTTACACTGAAGCCATTGAAATACTTCAAAAGAACAGGGATAACTTTGAATATCCTGTGGAGTGGGGAAGCGATCTTCAAACCGAACATGAAAGATATATCACTGAACAGATCTTTAAGAAGCCTGTATTTGTAACAGATTATCCAAAGGAAATAAAGGCTTTTTATATGAGAATAAATGACGATGACAAAACAGTTGCAGCAATGGATCTTCTGGTACCGGGCATAGGCGAAATAATCGGAGGAAGCCAGAGAGAGGAAAGACTTGAGGTTCTTGAAAAGAAAATGGAGGAAATGGGTCTGGATAAGGAGGATTACTGGTGGTATCTGGAGCTTAGAAAGTACGGCGGAACAAAACATGCCGGCTTTGGATTGGGCTTTGAAAGAGCAATCATGTATCTTACCGGAATAACTAATATCAGAGATGTTACACCTTTCCCGAGAACCACAGGAAATTGTGAATTCTAAAAACAGACAACAGAATTTATATTAACTTCATTAAAGCCGCGGAGTGTCAATACACCTCGCGGCTTTAATTTATGTTATTGGGTGCTGGAAAGAAAAAGGCTCGAAAGAAAAGAGTTTTAATGAATAATTTATGCGGGTTTTTCTGCAAGTAGCTTTTTTACAGGTCTCTTAAATAGGTTGTACCGTCCAAAGGAATATAAACCTCCAGGGAGGAAGGCTGCTGTCCAAACATGCCAACCGTATAGAAACTTATGTTTCTTCTGGGCAGCAGGCGGACATTTGGCAGGTTTACTACTACAGTAGGAGTACCTGAAGGTGTCACAACCAGATTATGCCGGCCGGGGAGCATGGATCTGTAATCACTTACCTCGGTGTAACTGATATCTCTAAAAAGTTCTAAACCGCCACGCATGCTGAGGCTTAAGTCGGGGGCATTTGGTGACAGGTTTATGAAACGGATATTGGTTCTTCCCGCACTGATCGGCTGATAAACATCATCTATCGGCAGTATCCCTATTTGAGGAAGTATGCCGATAAGAGCCAGTGTATATACCTTTCTTTCGGCGATTGGGAGGTTTACTCTCAGAACCGGGGACTGTTGTAAACCAACTGGAAATGCCTCAATAACATATGTGCCTGAATCAACTGCAATGTAATCAGAAAACTGTCCAAAAGCAATTCGACGGGCGATAATTCGTCCATTAGCATAAATATCTACTTCAGGGGCACCCGGGGCAGCATGAAATACTCTGATATATGACCTGCCCGGCATTTGCCGTTCCTCGGTCACATCATCAGCATAATAGTAAAAAGCTTCATTAGTCATAATTTCACCACCATACCTGAAAAAATAATTAATATTGTTAATCTATATTCAGTATATGCTGTATCAGTACAAAGGGTTAACATAAACATCAATCCCTGACAGCTCCTAAGGGTATAGACAGGAAAAAGATGAGCTGTAATAACAGCTGGGCGATAATATTGCTGCAATCCGTGTGATAATATAGCCGCAACTCGTCGCACTTGCGACTCATGCCACTCTATGTTATAATATCGAAGGATTGGCAGTGGCAAGCGGTTGTTAATACTTGAACGCTGTGAAGATACTTTGATTTTTTTAATGAAAAGGAGTAATAGTTATGACATTGAATGATCAGTGGAGAGAAATTGCTGATAAGGAAAGAACTCCACAAGAAAATGAAGCTTTTTGGAAAGATTATTTTTTGAAAGAAAAAGACAACTATGCTTATATACTGGCTAACAACCTAAAAACCATAAAGGGTCAGCTTTCAGAAGTTGCAGCCTCATTTAACATGGATTCAGTTACTTTTATCGGATTTCTTGATGGAGTTAACACCAGCCTGATCACTGAAGTGGATTTGGATTCTTTAGAGGATACAAGTGTAGTTGATATTGAAATAGATTATGAAAAGCTGTATTTCAATATGCTGGATGCTAAAGCCGATTGGCTTTATAGTCTCCCTGAATGGGAAAATATCCTTTCCGAAGAAGTAAGAATGAATATTACAAAGGAATTCAGGACTTCAAGAATGGCAGTAAGCAATAAAGTAGGAAGAAATGATCCTTGTCCCTGCGGCAGCGGCAAAAAATATAAAAAATGCTGTGGAAAAGAATAATTCCGGTACTTTTGTATAAATCAATTATTTGAAATGTAAATAGATGAAACATAAAACAGATGAAATATAAAACAGACAAAAAGGTTATAGTCCTTGTTGTCTGTTTTTTTACATATGGAAATCTGCAGGTTTTCTACAAGGTGTATATACTATGATATAAGGTTGCAGCAGTAATTTGAATTAAATTGCATTTACACTCATATATTTATTCTTGAAATGTAATATTAATATAACGAGGAGATAAATGTCTCTTACCCCGTTGAAACATTTAAGTAAGTAAATTTTTTTACAGCCGAAAAATTTTCTATTTAAGCTATAGGATATTGGGTAAGTAATATAAAAGTATGATGAATTTTTAACAAATTAAACTTGCATTTTTATTAATAATATTATACAATTGGGGTAGTTTTGGAGTAAAAATTGAAATGTGAGAATGCATGATGTTTCATTAAGAAATCTGGAGGGAAGTATGGAACAGAGGTTAAATGCTTATGTTGACAAAATGGTTTGCGCTATAGATGATGTAAATAAAATTGACGCAGAATATTTCAGTAAATACAATGTAAAAAAAGGCTTGAGAAATAGTGACGGATCAGGTGTTCTGGTTGGTCTGACCGAAATTGGAGAAGTGCATGGTTACGTCCTTTATGAAGGTGAAAGAAAAGAAGATGAAGGCGGTCTGATATACAGAGGCATTGATGTTGTTAATCTTGTTAAGGGTTTTCAGAAGGAAAAGAGATTTGGGTTTGAAGAAGTCTGTTATTTGTTGATGTTTGGAGTATTACCAAATAAGGAAAAGTTAAATGAATTCAATCAGCTACTGGGTGATTTGAGAGCTCTTCCGAACGGATTTACCGAAGATATGATTCTTAAGGCACCAAGCTCTGATATTATGAACAAGCTTGCAAGAAGTGTACTTGTGTCTTACTCTTACGATCATGATCCTGACAGCATCGATCCGAAGAACCTTCTTAGACAGAGTATAGAATTGATTGCCCGTTTCCCCACTATGGCAGCTTATGGCTTTCAGGCAAAGTCCCATTACTATGGAGGACAGAGCTTGTATATTCATATGCCCAGACCGGAATTATCAACAGCTGAGAATATATTGCATATGATCAGACCTGATAATAAATATACCAGAACTGAAGCCGAGATACTTGATCTTGCATTGGTACTTCATGCAGAGCACGGCGGAGGAAACAATTCGACCTTTGCCGCAAGAGTAGTTTCATCCACTGAAACAGATACCTATTCTGCTATTGCCGCCGCAGTGGGATCACTTAAAGGCCCCAAGCATGGCGGTGCCAATATAAAAGCCATGCAGATGCTTGAAAACATGAAGGAAAATATTTCTGACTGGGCCGATGATGATGAGGTTAAGAGTTATCTTGTCAGAATGATGAACAGGGAAGTATTTGATAAGGCAGGACTTATATATGGTTTGGGCCATGCAGTGTACACTTTGTCGGATCCAAGAACCATACTTCTCAAGGAAAAAGCTCATCAGCTGGCCATTGAAAAGGGCAGGGAGAAAGAATTCCTGCTTTACGATGCAGTTGAACGAATAGGGCCGGAAGTA
>JAQSXC010000117.1 GCA_029266335.1 Eubacterium sp.
ACCTGCACCTCCAATGTCCACCAGCTTCTGATAAACCCCTATGGCAGTCAGAAATACACCTGCCACAACATACAGGACCAAAATTCTGGCAGGTGTAAGTTTAGTTTTATCGATAAGAATTTGTCCTATTGCGCAGATTGCTCCTCCAACCAAAAAAGCACTTATATAACTCATATTAACCTCCATGAGCCACAATAGCGGCCATAAAATATTAATGAAATTGTTCACTCCCCTATCCGCAGTGAGGCGAATAAAGGAGGTTAATTGGCCATGTGCGCTTCCAAAGTATTCAAAAAATTAATTATTTTTATACTACATTATAAAACTTTGAATATGTCGCGCGGCCATAAATTCACAGGTTTGCTTGGAAGATGATTGTAAAAGTCTTTCAAGCTAGCCTCCTAAGCCATGTCATTGCTTTGAGCCCATAGCGGCTGCAAAACCATAATGAAATTGTTCACTCCCCTATCCGCAGTGAGGCGAATAAAGGAGGTATTAATCCAAGCTTCTATGAATACTTACAGCATGCGCTATACCTGGTATCGATTCTTTTTGCTGAGTACTTACAGGGCTCATGAGGGCTCCTGTGGCGACAAATAAAACAAAACTCTTTTTAGATTTCCCTTCATCATTTCCTTGTATACATGTCCTGCAAATACTGTTGCTGAACAGCCGCACCCGCTGCCACCTGCATGAATATCCTGCTCCTGGGTATTGAAAATCATTACTCCGCAATCATTGTACCTGTTTTCAATATCAAGCCCGTTCATTTTGAGGAGGTCGATACATATTTTTTTGCCTATCTTCCCTAGATCTCCCGTCAGAATCAAATCATAATAATCCGGAGACAGACCGGTATCGGCGAAATGTGTAAGAATGGTGTCAGCTGCGGCAGGAGCCATTGCTGCTCCCATATTATTAGCATCAGCTATACCCATATCATTTATTTTCCCAGTTGTTACAGCTTTTATATATGGGCCGGTCTGTTCCGAGGATAATAAAGCAGCACCTGACCCTGTAACTGTCCATTGGGAGGTAGGTGCTCTCTGGCTTCCCAACTCAAGCGGATAACGGAATTGCCTTTCAGCAGAACAGAAATGGCTTGAGGTCATACATACAACACTGTCTGCAAAGCCACCGTCTATCAGCATGCTTCCCAGACTCAAGGATTCAGCCATTGTTGAGCAGGCTCCAAACAATCCGAAAAAGGGTATGTCAGTCTCCCTGAGACCATAATTTGCCGCAATGCATTGATTCAGCAAATCTCCTGCCAGTATATAATCTATCTGGTCATTGCTCATACTTCCCTTTTGCAGAACTTTTGCCAGAGTCTCCCTTACCAGCTTGCTCTCGGCCTTTTCCCAGCTATCCTCTCCCCAAAGCTCATCAGGTATTATATAGTCAAAGCTGTGCTTCAGACTGCCCTTTCCCTCCTTTGTACCAACTATACTTGCTGTAGCCTTAATTGACGGCGGGTTTTTAAATAAGACCGTTTGTTTACCTATGTGTTTTTCTGACATGAATTTCTCCTTTGAGGCATGATTAAATAATAACTTCCCCATTTTAAGACGGCTATTTCCCGCCAATACGACCTTGTCGAAAAGCACTGCTTCGCAGTACTTCGTTGCAATAAAGCAATTATTGCGTCTTCCTCCGCCTTGTCTTGACGAAAAATATCTCGCCTTAAAACGGAGTTTTATTATTTAATCGTGCCTAAGTAATGAAGTAATGAATGACACCGACTACAATGGAAGCACAAATCCCAAAGACAATAACAGGTCCTGCAATTACAAACATTTTTGCTCCGGTGCCCATTATATGGCCTTCTGTTTTAAACTCCATGGCAGGTGATACAACAGAATTGGCAAAGCCCGTTATGGGAACTATTGAACCTGCTCCGGCAAACCTGCCCAGCTCGTCATAGATATTCAGAGCAGTAAAAAAGGCACCAAAGAATATCATTATGGTGCTGGTAAGGCCTGATATCATTTCCTGATCAAGCCCCCGGCCTTTGAGCCAGTTAAAAATAATTTGCCCTATCACACAAATTAATCCTCCCACAACAAAGGCTTTTATTATATTTATAAATAGATTTGAATTGGGTGAAACAGTTTTCACATATTCTGCATATTCCTGTTTTGTAAAATTCTTGTTCATAAGACCTCCATAATAAGCATTTATTTTTAAGCTGAAACATAGTTGTATTTTTAGCAAAAATAAAAAAATTATTATGGAAAAATGTATTAAGGCATGATTAATTAATAACTTCCCCGATTTTTAGCCTTAAAACCCGGTTTTATTATCTAATCATGCCTTAATATATTTTCTGGCAGGAGAATTGAGAGAAAAAGACATACACCGCCTTTTTGGGGGTATCCTCATCAAAAATACCCAATAAAGCAACAATGACTATTATAATGCACAACAAAATTATTCCGAATATTATTAAAAATGTTTTGCTCCTGAATATATCGATTAGTCTTTGCATATTAACGTCCTTAATCATCACGGAGTTCTATTATTTAGTCATACCTGAGCGGGTTAATTACCGTTGGCAATCATTTTAAGCTTTATGTCCTTTAATATCTTCTTCTCTATTCTGGATACCTGAACCTGTGAAATCCCTAGGAGTTTGGCAATCTGCACCTGAGTTTTTTCCTTAAAATATCTCAGGATAATAATCTGCCGCTCTCTTGCATCAAGAGAATCCAGTATCTGTCTGATAGCTATTTTATCTATCAAATCGACCTCACTGCTGTTATTATCGGCATTAATCCTGTCAATGAGTAAAATAGGAGTATTGTCTCCCTCTCCAACAGTACTGTAAAGTGACTCCGGGGTACAACCTGCTTCCAACGCAAGTACCAGTTCTTCAGGTGGAACGTTCATTCTTTCTGCAATTTCGTTAACAGAGGGTTCCCTCCCTATTTCCTTGCTGATAATCTCTTTGGTAATACGGGCTTTGGACGCAATTTCCTTAAGTGATCTACTTACCTTGATAATTCCGTCATCACGTATAAATCGCTTAATTTCACCTATAATCATAGGTACCGCATATGTAGAAAATTTGACATCATAGGATGCATCGAACTTGTTTATTGCCTTAATGAGCCCAATACTCCCTATCTGATATAAATCGTCTATTTCATAGCCCCTGTTCTGAAATCTCTTAACTATACTCCAAACAAGGCCCACATTCTTTTCCACCAGAATTGACTGAGCCTGTCTATCCCCAGCCTTAGCATTTATAATAAGTGTTAGAACTGCTTCATCAGTTATATCCCTCATAGCTTACCCAAACCTTTCTGTCACAGTTTGTTATACAAATCGTTAATACTGTCCGCATTAAGTATTATTAGCAAAGACATATATTTTTATACATTTATTACAAATATTAACAATAAAGAGTATAAAAATGCCTTTTCATATATTCGGCTTGGATATTAGGACTTAATATTTTTAAACATTGTAACAGAGGTTCCCTTATCAGGTTCAGATATTATGCTTATGCTGTCCATAAAGCTTTCCATAACTGTAAAGCCCATTCCGGAGCGTTCCATCTCCGGTTTGCTGGTATAAAGCGGCTGCCGAGCCAGTTCAACATCTTCAATGCCTTTTCCCTCATCGGAAACAACTATTTCTATACCTTCATCATATAATCTGCAAATCATTTTTACCATGCCCGGATTGTTCTCATATCCGTGAATTATTGCATTGGTTACTGCTTCTGATACAGCGGTTTTTATATCGGCCAGTTCTTCTACAGTCGGATCAAGCTGAGAAGCAAATGCTGCAGCCACCACCCTTCCAAAAGCTTCATTATTTGATTTACTGGTAAATTCAAGTCTCATTTCATTTATAAGCTGCATATTAACCTCCATGAGCCGCATTGCGGCCACAAAATATTAATGAAATTATACTCTCCTTATCCGCTATAGGGCGAATAAAGGAGGTTAATTGGCCTTGCACGCTTTCAAAGTATCCTGTTAAATCTGTTTTAAAACAAGACTATATATACTTTGAAACTGCGGCAGTTTATTTTATCCACACATACTGGAAATAGCATCTTCCAGATCAGTATACGCAGGTATTATTTTCAGCACTCCGGACATTTCAAATATCTGCATTAATTTAGGATTGGCGCTAACAATGGCAGCCCTTCCATTAAGCTTTTGTATGTTTTTATACCTGCCTACAACAACACCGATTCCTGAACTATCCATAAAATTTACTTTTGAAAAATCAAAGATAATATTTTTGACCGTTGACTTGATAATTTCACTGTCAATCTTTTGCCTCAGGTACTGTGCAGAATGATGATCCATATCTTCCATAATTCTGATTACCAGGGTAGTGCCCTTTTTCAGTAACTTAACATCCAAGTATAATGCCCCCTTTTTTTGAAGCAGCCTGATAACACTTTAAACAAGATTTCTAATAATTAAAACCTGTTTATTATCCGGTTGCTCTTTGACAATATACTTGATTCTATATTTCCCTGTTTTTACCTTTAGTTTCTTCCCAAATTATTCCTCAATTGATCGGCAATCTCATCAAGCTTTCTCAGCCTGTGATTAACTCCTGATTTTCCAAGCCTGGGGTGAAGCATCTCTCCAAGCTCCTTCAGACTTGCCTCACTGTACTCAAGTCTCATATCAGCTATTTCTATAAGATTGTCGGGCAGCTTGTCTATTCCGATAGTGGACTGAATAAATTTAATGTTTTCCAT
The DNA here is from genome assembly GCA_029266335.1 of Eubacterium sp. GTDB lineage: Bacteria > Bacillota > Clostridia > Acetivibrionales > DSM-1351 > Ruminiclostridium. Next base: position 4,730 of record JAQSXC010000117.1, read on the forward strand.
CTGCCTGACCGAGGCATTTACGGTCTTCTCAAGATTCGCTGTTTCACAGTTTACAATTCTGTTGACATTGTTTCTCATATCTTTCAGAATCCTGACATTTTCCAGTTCCATCAATGCTGCGTGTGCGCCGATAATATTAAGAAAGTCTACAATATTCTCTCCTTCTTTTATATAGGCCACATAATTACCCTTGCGTATAATTATTTTAACGTTAATTCCATATTCCTGCAGAAGCTCCTTAATTATTTCAGCACACATATTATTGTGGGTGGAGATTTCAAGATGATAGGTCTTTTCAGGATCGCTTATTGATCCTCCGGTCAGGAAAGCAGCCCGCAAAAAGCTTTTCCTGCAACAGACCCTTTTCAGGTTATTTTTTACGGGATTAAAGTCATTCACTGAAAATGCACTTATCCCGAAATCATAGAGTATTTTGTTTATAACCTGCATGGAAGCCAGAATTATGGAATAGGATACATGTTTTTTGAGTTTGCTGCTCCTTCTGATCGCCACCTCGGGGCTGATGCCGTAAACTTTTCTTATTGTTGAGTATACTCTCCTGGCAAATGCAGCATTTTCGGTAACCATCTTCACATTTCCCGAGTTTTTGTCATTGGAAAAAAGGTTACCCGTTAGAATAACTCCCAAGATTTCCGATTTCATACAACATACATCGTGATGCAGTTCAACTCTGCAAAGCTCGTCCTTAACCAATGTAGAAAACGACACGAAAATCCTCCTTTCAAATAATAGTTAATAGACAACAAAGGTCACTATTTACTATTTTAGTCCCGCATCCTCCACCGCAGCCCTCAATATTTCTGCTACACTCCAGGCCTGCGCGAAGCAACCCTTTGGATAGTGTGGACTATCTCCGTCAAATATTTCTGAAATACTGCCGATTCCGCCATCCTTCATATGATCTGCAAAGGGCATTATAAAATCCACAGCATTTTTTCTAGCTATATCAGTATTCCCGTTAACTCTTACAAATGCCTTGATAAATCTCCCCAAAAGCCAGGTCCATACAGTTCCCTGGTGATATGCGCCATCCCTGCTCCACACATCCCCGGTATAAATGCCTCTGTACTGTGGGCTGTCTTCAGACAGGGTCCTCAGGCCATAAGGTGTATAGAGCTCCCTCCAGACCTTTTCCACAACACATTTGGCCTTATGGCCTTCAAGCACCGCATTGGCCAGCCCCACGGCAAGTATCTGGTTCGGTCTTATACTGCTGTCGCTGCCGGCTTCATTGACTACATCGTACAGACACTGTAGTTCTTCATTCCAGAAAACCTTCTCGAAGGCAGCTTTTGCTTTTGAAGCCAGATCAAGATATATATCTGTATCACTAAACCCTTGTGCCAGCTCCGACATTATCATAAGACCGTTATACCACAGGGCATTTATCTCAACAGCCTTCCCGTGTCTGGGAGTTACTACCCAGTCACCGACTTTTGCGTCCATCCAGGTCAGTTGAGTGCTCTCATTACCAGCTGTTATCAAGCCATCTTCTGTCATTTCTATATTATATAGTGTACCATTTATAAAACCGGCGCATATACTCTTAAGGCTGCCGTATACATTTGCTTTTATAAACTCAAAATCTCTTGTATAATCCAGATAACTTTTAACTGCCTCAAAATACCATAAAGCAGCATCAACACTATTGTATGCCGGCTTTTCCCCATCATCCGGGAACATGTTTGGAATCAGTCCAAAATCCACATATTTTGAAAAAGTAAATAGTATCTCTTTAGCATCATCATACCTGCCTGTTGCAAGAGTCAGACCGGGAAAAGCTATCATGGTGTCCCTGCCCCAGTCAGTAAACCAGGGGTAACCTGCAATAACAGTTTTCGCCCGGGTCGAATTCCTGTAAACAATAAAGTCATCAGCTGCAAGCACCAGCCTTCTGAGCAAATCATGCTCAGAATTATTAATCTTTAATAAGCTTTCCAGCCGCATTTCTTCATCAGCAATTATTTTTGCCGCGTCAATTTCACAGGCACTGTAGTTTTCAGTAGTGGCGGCAAATGATATGGTCTTGCATTCCCAGGGTTCCAATCTGACAGTGTAGTATCCTGGTATGTAATGATCTTCAATACAATCCAATCCTCTCTCCTGCTCCACAGGATAATACATATTGTAAAAATAACAGTTATCCAGCCTTTGAAGCTGTCCCTCACCCGTTCCCAAACGAAGCACTGCTTCACGGGAGCCTTCAGGACTTACTATTATTTCATTTCCCTCATATCCTGCTGTAAACCGGAGACTGTCTCTTGTGCTTTGATAATGGTGATCCCTGAAATTCACCAGGGGAGTCAGTTTTAAAATTACCTCTCCTGAGCCGTTTCTTATTTCATAGAGTATTACAGTTGTATTTTCACCCTGCTTCATAGCTATCTTCTTTTTAATGATTATGTCTTTATAGCTGTATACGTATTCAGGCAGGTAATCATATTTGAATCTTTGCAGGTGCTTAAAGCCCGGGCTGATATATTCTTCCGGCCCTGAGCCTTTAGTTATGAAGGAAGATAAGGAAATAGACTTTCCATCCTCAAATATTATATCTTCCAAAACATTTGACAACAGCAGGTGCCTGCTTGTCGGCGGTTTCAACGCACTGACAAGCAGGCCGTGATACCGTCTTGCGTTCGCACCCGTTAATGCCAATGCTGAATAGCCTCCGATACCATTGGTAACTATCCATTCTCTTTCAATACCCTGATGAAAATTATACCAGCAGCTTTTCCCAAACTCCATTAAAGCTTCACCATATCCCTCTTCAATCTGCTTAACCGATCTTATTTATTCTATCTCTGGAGTAGTAATAATCCAGTATTCTTTCCTTATCCTTTGACAGTACCAGTTCTGAAACCAGTTCAATAATCTTTTTTGCCAGCTTGTTGGAATCATGTCTCACGTAATTATTGTTAATGGCTTTAAAATCACCTGTAATAATTTCAATCCCCATCTTTCCAACAATGTCTGCATCTACCTTTACCAGCTCTGCGCCGTCTTTTTTGTACCTGTCTCTCAGATCGTCGGGTATTGTTGCATTGTTGACAACACAAAAATCTATAATACCTTTTCTGGAATGTTTTTCAATAGCCTTTATATGATCACTCAAGGAATATCCCTCAGTTTCACAGGGCTGAGTCATTACATTGCAGACATATACAATTATGGCCTTGGTTTTTAGAAGAGCATCACATACACCATCTACAAGAAGATTTGGAATTATACTTGTATAAAGGCTACCCGGACCCAATACAACTATATCTGCTTCCATAATGGCATCAATAGCCTCACTTAATGGCTTAACATTTGTCTGATTTAAAAAAACCCTGTTTATTCTTGCTTTACTTTGGGGCTCCCTGTGCCCTATATTGTATTCACCTAAAATAGTTTCTCCATTTTCAATTTCAGCACACAGTCTTACATCATCAAGTGTGATGGGCAGCACCTTCCCTGTTACCGCCAGAACGTCGCTCATCTTCTTCACTGCCTCTTCAAAGCTGTCGGATATACCGTCCATAGCTGCAAGAAAAAGGTTTCCGAAGCTTTGTCCTTTGAGACGTCCATCCTGGAACCTGTACTGCAGCAGCTTCTGCATTATGGGCTCAGTGTCAGCAAGAGCAAGTATGCAGTTTCTTATGTCACCGGGAGGAAGCATACCAAGGTCCTCTCTCAGAACTCCGGATCCGCCGCCGTCATCAGCTACCGTAACCAAAGCTGTCAGATTTGAGGTATATTGCTTCAAGCCCCGGAGCATTGTTGAAAGACCTGTACCACCACCCACTGCAACAATTTTTGGTCCCTTTACAAGGATTCTTTTTTCATGCAGGAGATTGCTCAGACCTTCGGAATTTAATGTTGTATTCAAATTCTTGTGCTTGTAATCTTTCAGTATTGAATTTATTAATGCTCTTAAGGAGCCTATTACTGTTGCTACTCCCACAGAAGCCAATAAAATCATTAATATAATGAATAAAGCTCCTTTACTGTAATACCTGATAGTTGAAATAACTCCCAGACATATTAATGACAAGCCTACAACAAGCAGTAAGCTCCATCTTCTAATCCCGATTCCAGGAATCAACCAATCTGAAGCTCTCATTTTCCAACCCCTCTACCATCTTTCTCAATATCTCTGTGATCAATAATAACTCTATGAAGTTTTGCTTCCAGCCTTTTATAGACTTCATCGGCTATGGCGACAGACCTGTGTCTTCCCCCTGTACAGCCTATGCCGATGTCAAGCTGCGATTTACCCTCTTTGATATAATTGGGAATGAGAAAATCCAGCATGTCATCCAGCTTTGTTAAAAACGTCTTAGTTTCGGCTGCTTCCAGAACAAATTCCTTAACCATCTGATCCTTTCCGGTTTTATGCTTCATTGGAGCAATATAATATGGATTTGGAATAAATCTCACGTCAAAAACCAGGTCACAGTCAGTAGGTATTCCATACTTGAAACCAAAGGATACAATATTAATTATTATACCTTTAAAGGTTCTTCCCTCCAGAAAGATTCCGTTTATCTCCTGCTTAAGCTGTCGTGTAACAAGGGTTGAAGTGTCTATTATATAATTTGCCTTTAATTTTATGGCCTCAAGCGCTTTTCTTTCTTCCTTTATTCCTTTTACAAGTCTCCCTTCGAGTGACAGAGGATGCTGCCTTCTGCTTTCCTTGTACCGTTTTACAAGAACGTCATCATCTGCTTCCAGGAAAAGTATTTCATAGGAAAAACCTGCCTGCTTAACTTCATTAAGTGCAGGAAATAAGTCATGGAGGAGTTCTCCTCCTCTTATATCAATAACCAGAGCTATCTTTTCCATTTTACCGTCGCTTTGGGCACTGATTTCAGCAAACTTCGGAATCAATGCAGGAGGAAGATTATCGACACAGAAAAACCCAATATCTTCTAAATATTTTGTTACAAGGCTCTTTCCCGCCCCAGACATCCCGGTTACTATTACGAATCTCATGTTTCTCCACGCCCCCGTATCTTCTGTATATATTATGACTATGAAAAATCTCCTACAATTCTTATTTCAGGTTCGAGCCGTATATTATATTTCTGATTTACAGTATTTTGTATATATTCAATCAGAGACAGCACCTCACTGCAGGTGGCATTTCCTCTGTTGATTATAAAGCCGCTGTGCTTGTCGGATATTTGAGCTCCCCCGATACTAAAACCTCTGAGTCCGCTGTCGTCAATAAGCTTCCCTACAAAATGACCTGCCGGCCTTTTGAATACACTGCCTGCACTGGGCCACTCCAAAGGCTGCTTATCACGGCGCTTGAAATTAAAATCATCCATCAAGGTTTTAATTTTAACGGGATCCTCCTTTTTAAGCTTCAATCTTGTTTTAAGCACTATTCCCCTGGATTTCTGTATTATACTTGAACGATAGGAAAAACAGTGCTCTTCTCCACAAACTTTAATAATACTGCCGTCAGTGCCCATATAATCGGTTTCACATACAACCATGGACATCTCACCGATATAAGCACCTGCATTCATTGTAACGGCTCCACCTATTGTACCGGGTATCCCCTCTGCAAACTCCAGTCCTGACAGTGAATTTGCAAGTGCAATTTTTGAAGCTCTGGAAATCAACATTCCGGCCTCAAACTCCAAAGTATCGTCATTAACCGAATAGCTTTCCAAATTGTCATAGATCTTTACAACAACACCCCTTATCCCCTTATCGGAAACCAGAAGATTTGTGCCGTTTCCCATTATCATGTATGGAGTTTTCATGCTGATAAAGTATTTAACCATTTCCTCCAGCTGGACAGTATTTTCCGGGATTGCCATTATATCTGCAGGCCCGCCTATTTTAAACGAAGTATGTTTACTCATTAGTTCATTAATTAAAACTCTTTCTTCTCCAGATATTGAAGTAAGCTTTTTAACCAATTCCTGATTTTCCAATTCGCTGCACTCAACCTTTCCGTGGAGATTACTGGGAATGATTAAATAATAACACCCGATTTTCATGGAAGATACTTTTTTGAAAGACAAGGCGGAAGGCGCAATAATTGCTTTATTGCAACTGACGACAACGCAGTATTTCAGAAAAATAGCCTCTTGAAAAATGGGAAGGTTATTATTTAATCATTCCTGTATCCCTTTATTCTTTCCTGTCTTTCAAGCAAATAATTTTCCACTTTTTCTACCGAGGTTGTTAAAACCAGTTCTTCGGGCATTTCCACCTCTTCGATCAATCTGTACACATTTTCAAACTTTCCAATGTTGAAGCTGAAATGTGAATCACTTCCTGTTGTTATTCTTACACCGTATTTCTTGCACAAGCTCAGGATTTCACTGCAGTTCTTTTCACTTCCTGTTCTTACATAAAAGGAATGATTATTAATTTCCAGAAGCTTTCTGTTTTCTTTTGCTGCTCTTACTACCCTTTCATTATCTAACTGGAACTGAGGATTTCCCGGGTGAGCCAGAACATCAATATAAGGATTTTCCAGTATCTTGATGGCAGCCCTCGTATGATTTTCTACAGTGGAAGGAGGTATACATATGTCATGAAAACTTGCCAGGACAAAATCCAGATTCCTTAAATAATTCAGAGACAGATCCACCTCTCCGTCATAGCTTATTATATTAAGCTCCACACCCTTTAGAACACGGACTCCGTAGAGTTCCCCGGGAATGACCTTCAGATTCCCGAAATGGTAACGGAACGGAGCACCGTTCATAGCCGGACCATGGTCTGACATGTTAATCATTTTTATACCGTTTACAAAAGCCTCTTTTGCGTTTTCCTGTATTGTGCTGTATGCATGCCCACTTGAAATAGTGTGCGTATGTGTATCGACTACCAGTTTCAAAATGACCCTCCTATAATGAACAAAGGGACTTGAGTTAAAGCCCCTGTTGTATTTTAATCTTTAAAACCCGTATCCTTGTATTCGGTGGATTTATTTATATTGCCCAGGACTCTTTCACTGAGTACCTTTGCAGCATTATATCCCATTTTCTTCTGTCTGTTGTTCATAGCGGCAACTTCAACTATTACAGCAAGATTTCTTCCAGGGCTTACCGGAATAGTAAGGCAGGGAACGGTTATTCCCAGTACCTCTGTAAATTCTTCCTCAAGACCCAGCCTGTCATATACCTTTTTATCATTCCAGTGTTCAAACTTTATAACCAGATTAATATTCTCTGTCATCTTGACAGAGCCCACTCCATACAGGTTCTTTACATCCAGAATACCAATACCTCTTATTTCAATAAAGTGTCTGATAATATCCGGTGCAGTACCTACCAGAGTTTTATCAGAGACCTTTCTGATTTCCACATTATCATCGGCAACCAGCCTGTGTCCTCTTTTTACAAGTTCAAGAGCAATTTCACTTTTTCCGACTCCGCTTTCTCCAAGTATGAGTATTCCTTCACCATAAACCTCTACCAAAACACCATGTGTGCTGGTTCTTGGAGCAAGCTGGAGATTGAGATACCGGATAACACCACTCATAAATCTTGAGGTCACGTCATCAGTTCTAAGAACAGGGATATTATATTTTCTCCCTACTTCTATCATTTCAGGGAATATTCCAAGGCCTCTGGCAACAACCATACAAGGGAATCCGCATTTAAAGAAATTATCCAGCCTCCTGTAGCGGTCTTCTTCCCTTAACTGCATCAGATAGGCTGTCTCACCCTTTCCTATAATCTGCATTCTGTCCGTCCCGAAATATTCCATATATCCAGCAAGCTGTAACCCGGGTCTGTTGACGTCGGCAGATGAAATCTCGATATTTTCGTAGTCCTTGCAGCCTGTCAATTCTTCCAGTTGAAACTCTTCCATTATCTCTTTTATAGTTACAGAAAACATATAACCTCCATGCCCCCAATGCGCCAAATGTATTGTCCCATTGGGCACACAAAAAGTATTTATTAATTTTATTTATTGCACCTGCCATTTGTTTGCCCGGCAAACAGGCAGATGTGCCCGGCTTTTCAGACTAAAGTCTTTCAAACTGTCAGCATCCATATTTACGTGAACGGAAAATATCATTTAATTTACTAATTATCTCCCTAAATTCATATATTCAATACCTTATATTATATAATATGGACAAAAAAAAGAAAACACGACATTTTAACCAATTTTAGCAGCCGGGTATGTGAAAATAGTACTTCCTCACCAGCTCTGGAAATGGAAAAGGTAAAATGTCAGCACAGTATTCAAACATATATATCGCCTAATTAGACTCTATGCAACTTATGCAAAACAGAAAATATTCAATATGTGAAAAAACATTTTACCTTTCCTCTTTAAAAGTGCTGTGCTTACGTACTACTTCCTACTCTTGCTGTTTATCCTCATCTTGTAGAAGGAGCGCCATACAAACACCATTGCACATGCAAGGAAAGCTATTCCCACAAAGGGTGCAATATCCTTGAAGGATTCCGAAATGGCTATTTCCATGGCAAGCAGTCCAAACAGGGTAGTAAACTTGATTATGGGGTTAAGTGCTACAGAAGATGTATCCTTAAAGGGATCACCTACAGTGTCGCCTACTACTGTCGCATCATGAAGTTCTGTCCCCTTCTGTTTCAGATCAACCTCAACCACTTTCTTTGCATTGTCCCAGCAGCCGCCTGCATTTGCCATGAATATTGCCTGATAAAGACCGAAAACTGCTATTGATATCAGGTATGCCACAAACAGTGCGACTGATTCGGTTCCGTTTCTGGGTGCAGACAGGAAAGCAAATGCAAGCGCAAAGGAGAATATTGCTATAAATATATTCAGCATACCCTTCTGTGCATACTGGGTACAGATTTTGACCACTTCCTTGGACTTTGAGGTTGCAGCTCTCCGGCTGGCGTTTTCGTCCAGCTGAATATTTTTCTTTATGTACTCAACTGCTCTGTATGCACCGGTAGATACCGCCTGGGTGGAGGCACCCGTAAACCAGTAGATGACAGCTCCGCCGCACAGGAAGCCCAAAAGGGTATATGGATTTAAGATATTTAGAACTTCTTCCGGTTTAACACCTAAGACATTCTTGATAACAAGAATCAGTGAGAATATCATTGTTGTTGCTCCAACAACAGCCGTACCGATAAGCACAGGCTTGGCAGTGGCCTTAAAGGTATTTCCGGCACCGTCATTGGCTTCAAGATAATATTTTGCATTTTCAAAATCAGGTTTGAAGCCGAAATCCCGCTCTATTTCCTT
>JAQSXC010000118.1 GCA_029266335.1 Eubacterium sp.
CTGGTAATAGAAAAAATGTTTACAGGCGGTCAAATGGCAACAACAGATGTTATGGAAAACTACCCTGGGTTTGAAGAACCTATTGGTGGTGCGGATCTTGCACTGAGAATGGAAAAACAGGCAAGAAAATTTGGAACAGTAGTATTGAATGATGAAGTAATTGAACTGGATTTGGATTCTAAAATAAAAGTTGTAAAAACTAAAAATAATACTTATGAATGTAAAGCGTTAATTTTGTGTATGGGAGCTTACCCAAAGATGCTTGGCCTCCAAAAAGAAGAGGCTTTCAGAGGTGCAGGAGTCTCTTACTGTGCAGTTTGCGACGGAGCATTCTATAAAGGAAAAACAGTTGCTGTTGTGGGCGGCGGCGACACTGCTGCAGAAGACGCCCTTTATCTTGCCAGGTTCTGCCCGAAAGTATATATTATTCACAGGAAAGATAAAATGAAAGCCACAAAAATTCTACAGGATGAATTATGCTGTAATAAGAAAATAGAATTTTTATGGAATTCTGTAGTCGAAGAAATTATCGGCCAGTTTGGAGTTGAAGGTTTAAAGGTAAAGGACCTGATTACCGGAGAAAGCAGCACTTTAGACGTTGATGGTCTTTTTGTTGCAATCGGACTTAATCCGAACATATCACTGATTGATGGAAAGATTCAGCAAAACAAGGATGGTTATATAATAACCGATGAAAGAATGCAGACCAGTATTCCGGGTGTTTATGCAGCCGGCGATATAAGACAGAAATTTTTAAGACAGGTTATTACAGCAGCATCCGATGGCGCAACAGCCTCCTACTCGGCGGAGCTTTATATTACCGAGAACAAATGGTGAAACCTTCCGTGTTTTTTTTAATACCAATCGGGAAATATAATCATGAATTCTAAAAAGAAAGGGTGATTATATGAAGGTTAGGGACGTAATGACTAAAAATGTTGCTTATGTTAATCCCGCAGCAAATATTGCAGAAACAGCCCAGCTTATGCAGCAGCATAATGTTGGTTCAATTCCGGTCTGTGATCAGAGCGGTGTTGTGGGTATAATAACCGATAGAGACATTGTTGTAAGAACTGTTGCAAACGGAAAAAATCCGCAGCAGACTCCAGTTACCGAAATAATGACTACCGGTGTAGCAACTGTTACTCCTGATATGGATATGCATGATGTTGCCCAGAAAATGGCAACCAGTCAGATCAGAAGAGTGCCGGTTGTTGAAAATAACTCGCTGGTAGGAATTGTGGCTCTTGGAGACATAGCTGTTGACGCTAAATATTATACTCAGGTTGCAGATACCCTTGAGAATATTTCAAACCCCTCCAATCCGCAATAAGTAGTCTGTCAAATAGTATTTTATATATTTTGTGGCCGGTATCTATTAATACCGGCCACAATTTTATCTGATTTCAACAATATTAATTTAACAGGATCATATTGGACTTACAATTTGGATTTCCTTGCCAATGTTGGTAAATTCGGCATTCATTATCATATTGAATTCCATTTCAAAATAATCATCCTTCATACCTCCGGTAAATTTAACAGTTTGCTTTACCAGTTGGCCCTTATTATTTATATAGACTTCATATTTCAAATTGAAACCGTTGTTATAAATATCTTCCGGATTTATTCCTTCACCCAGCAGCTCGGAAGGAATTGCCTGACTTAATATATCCGTTCCGACTTTAATCTGGTATTTAGAGACCTGTTCCCCGTTAATCACTGCTTTCCCATTTGGAACAATGGCCATTTTATCATACATGTCCAGCATTTTTTGTGTTTCAATCCTGTCGGCATCCACATCGTAATACATGATACCATCTTCTTCGGCCTGATCTTTAGTAACCTTACTCCAAACACCAGTTTCAATATTCTTGGAATACAGCTGTCCACCGACACTGACAACTTCATTTTTCTGTACGTCTATGGGTTCACCGTCCAAAGTTGCACTTATCTGAGACTTTGAAGTAGAATTAGTTCCGTTTATAACACCTTCCATTGTGTAGTTGAAGGACATTATTTCCTCATAAGTGGTAGTATCTACAGTTGACATATCCAGGGAAGTTTTATATTCACCCTTATAGTTGAGCATGTCTTTTAATGCATTATATAATAATGGATATTTGACGGCAGTAATGTCCTTTACAGCAACGAGATTGGTTTTGGTGTTCCACTCAACAGTCATGCCAATTGCACCACTGACAGCTTTTACAGGTACAAGGATACCTTCACCTGATACTTTTGGAGCAGCAGTTAATGTTATGGCGTTGCTTTGAGCCCCGGTATCACTAAAAGGATCTCCACTGCCTGCATAATTTACATATGCTGTATTATTTCCGGTTTTCAGATGAATGCTTCCTGTTGATGTGGAATTCTTTATAACTATACCGGACTTTTGCTCATCTATAGCCACATCAGCACCCATTTTTATAAATGCATCTGCAGGTACAAGTATATCACCGGTAGCAAGCTCAGGAGCATCCGACAGTTTCAATATATCACCATTAAAAGTTATAACCGGTTTTTTTAAATTCTCTGCAACCTGATTTAAATTTTCTTTATTTGTTATAAAATTATATAAAATAAATGCAATCTGTTCCTTTGTTGCCAAACCGGCCGGAGAGAAAGTATCTGAACCGGTGCCGCTCATAAGATTGTTTGAGATTGCAAATTGGATTGAAGCCTTTGCCCAGTCTGACATTTTTCCTTCATCTTTAAATTTTGCCAATGCATCCAGGCCTACATTTGCCAAAACCGATTCCCTGGAAATGGCTAAGCAGCTCATAAGGATTGTTGTAACCTGCTCTCTGGTACTCATATTGTTTATCCCAAACTTTCCATTTCCGATACCACTGACAATTCCCGCTCTGTTTGCAGCTTCAACATAGGCGTACGCCCAGTGCTTTTTAGGAACATCACTGAAGGTTGGTGTTTCAGGTAAATTTGTCATATCAATATTTAGTGCTTTAACTATAATTGTAACCAGCTCTGCCCTGCTTATTTTTTTCCCAGGGTTAAAATTTCCATACTTATCTCCACTAATAACGTTGTTTGCTGCCATCCACTGGACAGCTGCCCTTGCATAGTTCGAACTCTTTCCAATATCCCTGACAGTCGCTGCCTGCACAGGTGGTATGGAACTTAACAAAATCCCCCCTGATACTATAGCTGCAGTAATTACTTTAATAATTTTATTAACTGGCTTTTTTAGCATTTCGTCACCTCAACAAAATATTTGGATTTCAAATCCCATACTATAGTATCAAGTTTATGTAAACCCAGCCAGTTGAAATTGTTACCATCCATAATTGCAATAATGCTGTATTACTTATTCAGATAACTGTTTTTGAATTCTTTAAAGCGCTTATTTATTTCTGGAGTTCTTTCAAAGAACTCATTCAATATTTTTATATTTTCCAGTGTATTTGAGCTGATATTATGCTCTATCAACTCGGTTTCCACTAATAAATCATCATTTATGCCTATCATTTCCAGAAATTTCTCAATTATATTATGCCTGTTAAGCAGGAACTCTCCTAATTCCCTTCCCTGATCAGTCAAAAAAATAATTCCGTATTTCTCGTATTTTACAAATCCCAGCTGAGTTAATTTCTGAACCATTTTTGTAGCTGATGATGGTTTGACGTTCAGCATCTCAGACAGCATATTAATTCTCATATATTTTTCAGTCAGAAAATTTCTATAAATCATTTCAAGATAATCTTCCATGGCCGAAGTCAACAACCTGTTATTTTGATCCAAAAGCTGATATCCACGAACAGTGTGAAATTCTTTATTCTTGTCCATTTAAGTTAGCCTCCCTTTTTTAGTTGGAGAAAATTTTTTTTATTTATTTAATATATATGCGTAACACTTTAATTCTATTTTACATATGTTAGTGTAGGGAAAAAGTTTTGTTCCCCTCTGTCTTTGGAAAAATAAACAATTTACATAAATTATTTCAGGAGGTGTTGTTAATGGACAATAATTTCATACAACTAAATTATTTGCCTTTGGGAAGTAAAGGCAAAGTAAAAGTACTTACATCTGATGGAACTATCCGCAGAAGAATGCTGGATTTAGGTTTAATAACAGATACTGAGGTTGAAGCACTTCAAAAAAGCCCATCAGGTGATCCTGTTGCCTATCATATCCGGGGTGCTGTGATAGCACTTCGCTCTGAGGAAGCATCTAAAATATTGGTTGAAGCCTATTAAACCGGTATTCATTTTATATTTTTCCACGGGCGGCGCAAATTTCGCCCGTGGTCCAAATATTCTTTAAATTCATGCAACATTATGTGAATAAGGAGGTTTTTTATGGGTCTTACAAGCCAATCTACAGGAACAGGTGTTCTGGTAAGTGAACTTAACATTCAACGGGTATATCCTGATGATAGGGTAATAGCCCTGGCCGGTAACCCCAATGTAGGAAAAAGTACCGTGTTCAACAGCCTGACCGGTCTTAACCAGCATACAGGCAACTGGCCGGGGAAAACGGTCACTAACGCACAAGGGAAATATAAACATAAGGATAAAAATTTTATAATGGTTGATATCCCCGGTACATATTCATTAATGGCAAGTTCATCTGAAGAAGAAATCGCAAGAGATTTTGTCTGCTTCGGACTGCCTGATGCAACAGTTGTGGTAGCTGATGCCACCTGCCTTGAAAGAAACCTGAATCTGGTACTGCAAACTCTTGAGATTACCAACAAGGTTGTAGTATGCGTTAACCTGATTGACGAAGCTGAAAGAAAGAAGATAAGCATCGATTTTGATAAGCTTTCAAACCTTCTGGGTGTACCTGTTATACCTACAAATGCCCGAAGTAATAAAGGGCTTGAAAAACTGATGGATGCTGTATATGACGTAGCAGACAAACGTACGGCTACCACTCCTGTGCAAATTACATATGATGCAGTTATTGAAGAAGTAATAGACATGCTTCAGCCCAAAATATGGGAACTTGTTGACGGTAAAATAAACAACCGCTGGGTTGCGCTAAAGCTTCTGGATGGTGATGCAACTCTTTTGAGAGCTCTTGACAAGTATCTGGGATTCAGTCTGCTGGAAAATATAGAATTACAGGAACTTCTTTTAAAGGCAAAAGGATATCTGGCTGAAAATGGTATTAAACCTGAGCAGCTAAGGGATAAAATTGTATCCCGAATTGTAACCACTGCTGAAGAAATAAGCAGAAAAACTGTAACATATAAAAATGTTCAATACAATAGTACTGACAGAAAGATTGACAGCATTCTAACTTCAAGAATTTTCGGAATACCTATAATGCTTGGTATGTTAGCAGTTATTTTCTGGATTACTATTGCAGGGGCAAATGTACCCTCCGGACTGCTTTCGGACTTTTTCTTCATGATTGAAGCAAAACTAACCGGCTTCTTTATGTGGGCAGGTTCACCCGATTGGCTTCATGGGATACTTGTCCTTGGAGTTTACCGGACTCTGGCCTGGGTGATATCTGTAATGCTGCCTCCTATGGCTATTTTCTTCCCTTTGTTTACCCTTTTGGAGGATCTGGGCTATCTCCCCAGAGTTGCATTCAATATGGATAATTTCTTTAAAAAAGCATGTGCTCACGGAAAGCAAGCTTTAACCATGTGCATGGGCTTCGGCTGTAACGCTGCTGGGGTCATAGGCTGCAGGATTATTGACTCCCCCAGAGAACGGTTAATAGCTATTATTACAAATGTATTTGTACCTTGCAACGGACGTTTCCCAACTCTTATTGCTATTGGTACCATTTTTATCGGGGGGACAGTCGGAGGTGCTTTTGAATCTGTAGTTTCCACTCTGGCTCTTACCGGAATAGTTCTGATTGGAATCTTTATGACACTGCTTATTTCCAGGATACTGTCCAAAACCATACTGAAGGGTCTTCCCTCTTCTTTCACCCTGGAGCTGCCACCCTACAGGAAACCCCAGATCGGACGCATTATTGTCCGCTCGGTACTTGACAGAACACTCTTTGTACTGGGTCGGGCAGTTGTTATTGCTGCACCTGCCGGTCTTGTCATCTGGCTCATGGCCAATATAACGGTTGGAGATATGAGTCTCCTGACTCATGCAGCAAACTTTCTCGATCCTTTTGCAAGGTTGTTGGGAATGGACGGATATATACTGATGGCCTTTGTTCTTGGTTTACCGGCTAACGAAATCGTTATACCAATTCTTATAATGAGCTATATGGCTTCCGGTTCCATGCTGGAGCTTGAACAGCTGTCTGATTTGAAGCAACTTTTTGTTTCTAATGGCTGGACCTGGCTAACAGGTGTTTGCGTAATGCTGTTCTCACTGATGCATTTCCCCTGTGGTACAACTTTATGGACTATACAGAAAGAAAGCCAAAGCTGGAAGTGGACGCTTGCTTCTTTTGCCATACCAACTGCAGCCGGAATAATTGTGTGCTTTGTTGTAGCCAATGCAGCAAGACTGCTGGGATTGATATAGTTTCACCAATTAACATCCTTAATCATAAATAAACTCTTTAACACTATGAATAAAAATTTTAAGCCGGGAGAACAAAATTACTCTGTTTCTCCCGGCTAAGCAGCTTTACTCTTTGCCGGAGGCACTGACATGAAGGATATAAATGTCCCAAAAACTAATTCCATGATGGTTAAAAATCAAAAAAAGCTTCTGTATACAATTATTTTAGTATCAATTATCCTTGCAGCAAAGTTTTACGGTGCCTTTATAACGAACAGTCTGGCATTATTCAGCGACTCCTGGCACCTGATCACTGATCTTGCAGCACTAATTCTAAGCTGGTGGGGTGTACGGACTGCATGTAAATCAGCAACCCATAAATATACTTTTGGTTATTACCGTTACAGTGTGCTTACAGCATTAATAAATAACATCTCACTTATAATTATTTCAATATTCATTTTATACAAGGCAGTTGTCAGGTATATGAACCCCGTAGATATTGCACCCGAAGGTATGGTTGTTTTTTCAGTCCTTGGACTTATTGTAAACCTTATAATTGTTCGTAACTTGGGCAGCAAATCAAACAATGCCAATGTTAAGAGTGTTTTTTTACATTTCGCCGGCGATGCCCTGTCTGATCTGGGTGTACTTTTGGGCGGAATAGTCATAATTTTCACCAAATGGCGAGGCATTGATACTTTACTAAGTGCTATTCTTGCCTGTCTCATTCTGAAAAGCGCCATCAAAATGACTGTTGAATGTACTAAAATATTGCTGGAAGCTACTCCAAAAGGAATTTCCATAGATAAACTCAAACAGGCGTTGGTAAAAATACCGGGCATTATTGACATTAAGGACATACATGTCTGGAGTCTCTCTATGGAAATGTTGTCAATGACAGCTCATATAAGTATCAATGAAGCTTATTGGGAAAATCATGAAATCCTCCTGCATAAAGTGCAGCACCTGATAAAGGATGAATTTGGCATTGGCCATTCAACCATCCAGATAGAACACTTGCCCTGCAGCAGCTGTTATCACAACAAGCCGGAGCATATGGAAGTTTGCACCATGTGTGTTGATTGTTATGATTATTTTAAAGTTCAAAGTAAATAGTATATAAAAATGCTGCAGGTTTTAGCGAATTATTTATCCATTTCCGTGTAGATAAGTATTGCATCTCTCAGGAATTCCGCCGCACCGGGCTGAAGCTTGTCATAGTAAGCCTTAAAGCGTTCATCGCCAACATACATCTGAGCAAGGCCTGCATGCGCTTCTTTACTGTAACTTCCCCAGGTATACGATAACCATTGGCGATGAAGATCTGCAGCCTTCTGTCCCAATTCGCCTGCAGGATCATTTGTATCCATTGCCTCTTTTAGTGTATCATTTAACTTATTACTGAGTTTTTCAAATTCGGCATACTGCTCTTCTGTCAGATTCATCATCCTGTTATTGGATTCATTCACTGCTTTCTCACCATACTTTTCTCTTATTTCCTTACCATACTTTTTCTCGTTATCTTCAATAAGTCTTTGTTTGAAACCTTCAAATTTTTCTTGATCAGTCATTTCAATTCTCCCTTCTACTGACTCTAAAGTTTTATCAATGTTAGCAAGCAATGCATCTATTTGTCTCCGTTTTGCCAGAAGCTTGCTGCGATGGTTTTTTAATGCCTCAGCACCATTATAGTTTGGAGAAGTGATTATTTCCCTGATATCTTCCAGGCTTACTTCCAGTTCTCTATAAAAGAGAATTTGTTGAAGCTTATCTACTTCTGACTGTCCGTATATCCTATAACCTGATGAATTAATTCTTGCCGGCTTAAGAATACCTATTTCATCATAATACCTGAGTGTTCTGGTGCTCACACCTGCTATGGCTGCCAGTTTCTGAACCGTATATTCCATCCGAAGGCCTGTGTAAGAAAACCATACAAATGGCAGCCCTGCACAAGCCTTTTCACCTCCTGACAATTGTGGATTACAAATAATATTCAACACTTTCCATGGCCATATCAAATCATGTTTTATTAATTGCTTAATCAAAATATACACCTTTACGCAGCGTAAATGTCAATATTTTTTTTGCATCGTTTGTAAAAACGTTTGCATATTATTGCATCATTTTCAAAAATAGTTGATTGCTTCACGTTTTAATAAGTTATTCATAGAATGTAATAGTATTATAATATAGAATATTGTGAGGTAATATGAGTTATACAAATCCTCATGGCCAGCCGCAAGGTGCAGCCACCAGAGTCACAAACCTGTTACGACAGATAATTATAGCTGAAATTGTAGCTATAAACAGTTATCAAAATCATATTTCAAACTCTGACATATCAGAAATAAACCAAGTCTGGCATCATATAATGGTTAATGAAAAAAGCCACTACATAATAGCTATGAATCTGCTAAGAAAGTATGATCCGGTTCAGTACAAATATTTAAGCAATTCTCAGGAAGCTATGCCGGGTTCTGCAATCCCAACAACTGATTTTTCCGGAACAGAATCGGTTTCAAATTCCGGAGCAGGGTCCAATACAAATACCAACAGCAGTGCCAGTTCAGGTTCACGTTCACGTAAAAGCTCAGGCTCAAGCTCAAGACCTCAGACTGAAATACAAGCCGCCAAACCAGTATACGATAAGTATAAAATATTGAATTATCTCCGTGAAGATATTAAAGGTGAGCTTGAAGCAGTAATACTGTATGAAGATGAGCTGGCAAGTATTCAACATAAGGACGTTCGTTCAGCACTGCAAAAAATAATAGATGATGAAAAGCACCATGCAGAGCACCTTACTCAAGTTCTATTAAAACATGATCCTGATCCTTATGAAGGATAATCTGTAATAGACGATAACCCCTTGTCTTTTTTTCAACCATAGGCAACAGTGAACGGCCGGACAAAGTATCGGCAAAACTTTTGGAAGGCCGTGTCGCTGTTTTATGCAATAGCACCCCTACAATGCTTACAGTACCCAGTACTTTTGCAGGTGCTATGCAGTTTCCTGAAGATTGCTTTATTACATTATGAGCAGCATACTTTTAACCTGATTGCGTCCGTTTTGCTTGGCTATGTATAATGCTTCATCAGCCTTTATTATCATCTCGGAAGATAATATGCTGTCACAGGGCTGTTTTGTGCATATGCCCATACTTACTGTTATTTTTATATGTTCTTTACCTGTAAAAAAATCATAATTCTCAACTGTTTTTCTGATCCTTTCACAGAGTTTGAAGGCATTTTCAGAATTTGTGTCAGGCAACACCAAACTAAACTCCTCTCCACCATATCTTCCAACTATATCACCAGTTCTGGAGGAGTTTGACAAAATATCCGATAGTTCTCTAAGTATTAAATCGCCGGTTGTATGACCATATGTATCATTTACTTTTTTGAAATAGTCTATATCCAACATTACAAATGACAAATCACCTTGATTTCTTTGCTGCTTCAAATATTCCTTTTCAAATAAATCAATCAGCAAAGCATGATTAAATACACCTGTAAGCCCATCCTTGGAAGCCATCTCCTTGAGTTTGTCCTGCTGCTGCTTGAATCTCAAGGCTGATTGAATTCTTGCAATAACTTCAATTTCATCTATAGGTTTTTTTATATAGTCAAATGCTCCCAAATCCAACGCAGATTTTAAATCAGCAGTATCTGTTTTAGCTGTTACCATGATAACCGGGATATCTTTGATTTCATAATCGCTTTTTAATTGTTTGCATACCTCAAATCCATCCATTTCCGGCATCATAATGTCAAGGAGGATTATATCCGGTTTGTTGCTGTGTGTCATTTCAATAGCCTCTGTTGCCTTTTCGGTAGAATAAACTTCGTATTTTTCATCCTCAAGAATATCTGTCAGCAGTCTAATATTATTTTTGTTATCATCAACTACAAGTACCTTATTGAACATTAGCATTCTCCCATCCATTTTTTTATCTTAGCTTCGAATATATCATCATCTATAGGCTTGGAGATATAATCGTCAAAGATTTCTCTAAAGTTAATTTCATCGCTTTCCATCACATGGGCAGTGACAACAATAAACGGTGTGCCTGACATATGGGGAATTTCCTTTAATATTTTTGTAATAGTAATACCATCCATATCCGGAAGAGAAATATCCATAAGCACCAGGCAAAAGTCCATTGTTCTAGCCGCCTCAATGGCCGCTTTCGAGCACTCTGCCTTGACTAATTCTATTTGCTGATCCATATCTTCCAACAATTGCTCTATAAGTCTCATATTATGAGAGTTATCTTCAACCACCAGGATCCTTTTACTCATTCACCGATTTCTCCTTAATTTTTTTCAATAAAACTTCCATAACATTTTCTATTAAGGTTCCTGATTTTTGTATAACCATGCTGGACCTTTTATGTAATTCATGTTTCTCACTAATTGTTAAATCCTTGGAAGTAACAACAATAACGGGAGTATCTTTTATTGTCTCAGCCTTTCTGACTTCTTCAAGTACGGTAAACCCATCTTTTTTAGGCATCATAATATCCAGAATCAATATATCAGGCTTTCTATCAAGCATTTTCTTAAGAGCTTCCTCTCCATCTCTGGCCAAAGTATAAGGTATTTTTTCCTCCCTGAGAAACTGTCCCATCAGATTCAGAAAATTTTCATCATCATCGGCAATAAGTACTTCAATTCCATCTTCCTTTGATGTTGTTTTATAGATTGTCTCCACCAGTTCTTCCTGAGTAACCGGTTTTATCAAATATTCGTCGGCCTTCATCCTGTATGCAAGATTCCTTTCACTTAGAACAGAAGCCATTATTACGGGAATGTTTCTTGTTTCCTTTGTATTTTTTAATTCGGTCAGGATTTCCCAGCCATCCTTATTGGGCAGCATGATGTCCAACAGGATTACATCAGGCAGGATTTCTTTTACTTTCTCTACCACGTCCTCACTGCCATCCAGCTTTACCACATCAAAACCGTGATCATTAAGGTACTGCTTGTAAAGACGCTGTACATTCAAATCATCATCTACCGATAGAATAAGCTTTTTATGTTCCCTGGCTCTCAACCCGATATTAATACCTTCATCCTCTTCCTTCTTTTCATCAAAATTAACCGGAAGATACAATGTAAAACAGCTTCCTTTGCCCAGGGTACTTTCAACCTGTATTTTTCCTCCCAGCATTTCAATGAGTTTTCTGGTAATGGACAAGCCAAGTCCCGTACCGCCGACTTTTCTGGTATAAGTACCGTCAACCTGGCGGAATTCATCAAAAATATCCGAAAGGTTTTCTTCAGGAATTCCTATCCCCTCATCTTTTACCTTCAGACAATAAAAGTTGTCTTCCTTGTCTAAAATTACTGTTACTTCACCTTTATCAGAGTATTTAAAAGCATTGCTTAAAAGATTGATCAGAATCTGTTTTATTTTTATACGGTCACTGCCGATCAATACATTTTCATTATCAAAGAGTTTTTGGGAATACTTTATGGGTTTTTCTTCGGCTAATGTCTTTGTCATCAAGTAGACTTCATCGATAACTTTTACCAGATTAAAGCTGTCAATATGAATCTCCATTTTACCTGCTTCAATTTTTGAATAATCCAGCAGACTGTTTATAAGTTCCAAAAGATGCTGAGCTTCATCCTTAACAATAACAAGGTTCTCCTTTTGAACAGGCGGTAAACTGTCCCCACTTTTCTTAATTACTCTGGTAGTAAAGCCTATAATGGAATTCAACGGTGTACGAAGCTCGTGGGACATGTTGGCTAAAAACTGACTCTTCAATCTGTTTGCTTCATTTACTTCAGCCATCTGAGATTTCAATACTTCATTTTTTTTATTTAATTCCTCTTCCCTCAATAAAATAGCTTCCTGCATATTGTTAAAATTTTTAATTAAAACATTAAACTCTTTGTTAGATCTTAATATTAAAGTTTCCTGATAATTCTGGGAAGTAATTCTATCTGTTGCCTGAATAAGCTGTCTTAATGGCTTGGATACTGACATTGCTGTAAAAAGAGAAATTATAATAGCAACCAGTGCGGTTAAAATTCCACCAAAGGATATGGTAAATCCTGTTGTTCTTATAGTATGTCTCAGATGATTATTCTTAACATCTATAAGCTCCTGCTCTTCTTTAATTATTTCAGATGTAATTTTACGGATGCTGTCCATTTCATTTTTTCCGGTATTTGTCCGGGCCAAAGCAGTAATATCATCCATTTTCAAAATACCGCTATTTACTTTCCGGCGGCCATCAATAATTTTACTTGTTTCCCAAGCATACCAGCTTTCATACTTTTTATGAAGACTTGATAATCGTTCCTGATGGGATGCATTTACCAAGGTCAATTCCTTAAGGTTATTGAAATGCATTTTGTAATCTGCCCCTCCCTGGTAAAAGGGTTCCAGGAATTCTTCCTTCCCTGTTAAGGCAAAGCCTCTTGCTCCGGTTTCCATGTTTAGCATGCTTTCCAAAATTCCATCGGCTTCCCTCATGACTTCATATGTATGAAGATTGTTGTCAACAGCCTTAACCTGATTATTGTAGTTGACATATGTATACCCCAGCAAACCGATCATTAGCAGAATTACTACTCCAAAACCCAAATATAACTTTTGGCTAAGTTTTAATTTATTAAGAATCACCAAAACCTCCTCTATTTATTTGAAAGACTTTTTATGTGTGAAAATTTTGTCGAGATATGGTTTATTATATCAAAATAATTGAGGGATTTAAATACCGACAGCCCTATTTGAAGACAAAAAAAAGGCCCTTGCGGGCCTTTTTTTTTACGATTTCATATTCTTCTCTGCATACTCAATCATCTTTTTAACCATATTGCCACCGATTTTTCCGGCATCTCTTGAAGTAATGTCGCCATTATAACCTTCCTTGAGATTAACACCCTGTTCGGCAGCA
>JAQSXC010000119.1 GCA_029266335.1 Eubacterium sp.
GGAATAGACATAGGAACTACAACTACTCAGGTCATTTTCAGTAAGCTTGTTCTTCAGAATCACTCCAGCGGATTTTCTGTACCGGAGGTAAAGATAGCAGATAAACAGATACTTTACAAAAGCGAAATTCATTTTACTCCCCTTAAAAGCTTTGAAGTAATTGACGGCGACAAGCTTAAGAATGTTATTGCAGCTGAGTATTTGAAAAGCGGTATAAAGCCTGAGGAAATTCATACCGGAGCTGTAATAATCACCGGTGAAACTGCCAGAAAGGAAAATGCAAGGCTCATATCCGAGCAGTTGGCGGGTTTGGCAGGGGATTTTGTGGTTTGTACTGCCGGCCCCGATCTGGAGGCGATATTGGCCGGATGGGGAGCAGGCGCCGGAGAATATTCCAAAAAAACAACCGGAAGGGTCATCAATTTTGATATAGGCGGAGGTACAACAAATGCAGTGGTATTTTCGGATGGTCTGGTTGAGGATGTTTTTGCGGCTGATATTGGGGGCCGCCTTATAAGGCTTGACCCCGGCGGAGAGCTTGCCTACATTTCGGAAAGGCTTGCTCCCGTGCTGAGACAGCTTGGAATAGAACTTAAAGCGGGTGAGATGCCTGATTTTTCAGACTTGAAAAAACTTGTTGACCGGCTTTCAGATATGTTTATGGAACTCATCTGTGAAAAGGAAATTTCGGAGGATACAAGAAAGCTTTTCATACTTCATGAATATAAGGGCCTTAAGGCTGAACACATAATGTTCTCGGGCGGCGTTGCCGACACAGCACCGGGATCAGCGGGAGCACTATAACACATACCTGCTCAGCGCTTCCCATAAAAAATGTTCCAGTAATAAAAGTACTTGAAAATAATCAGGAGGATCTGGGGAGACTGGCAGAGGAAATTGCCGACAAGAGAAGAATATACCAGGACCAAACTACTGCAATAGCCCTGAAAGGAAAGAAAAGTCCCGGCTATATTGAGCTCAGGCTTATATCGCAAAAAATCATAGAGGGTATTGGTGAAGGAGAAAATCCGGTGATTGTTATACTTGAGAATGATTTTGCAAAAGCCCTGGGTCAAACGATTAAGAATTTAATGAGAAATGACAGACCGGTCATATGCCTTGACAAAATAAAAGTGGATGCGGGCGATTTTATAGATATTGGAAGGCCCATAGCCGGCGTTGTTCCGGTTGTTATAAAAACATTAATATACAATAACTAATTTATAAAAGGAGAGGTTAGTATGAGCAACAGTTTAAGTAAGACATTGTCCCCGGTTCAATTATGGGGAATTATTGTCGGGATGGTTATTTCGGGTATGTATTTCGGCTGGAATTACGCACTGGAGTTTACAAGTCCTGTAGGTTTTGGTATTGCGGTACTGGTTGTAACCCTGTTTTACACAACCTTTATTTTCAGCTATGCCGAATTGTCAACCGCCATACCACATGCCGGAGGTTCTTCGGAATATGTTAAAAGAACTCTTGGCAATTTCGGCGGATTTATCACCGGTTTTGCGTGTGTAGTTGAATTTCTTTTTGCAGTTCCTGCCATAGCACTTTCAATTGGTGCCTACATTCATTTTCTCACACCTGCAGTTCCTGTTGTTGCAGCAGCTGTGGCAGCATATGCCTTGTTTATAGTTATTAACCTGTTGGGGGTAAAGACTGCCGCGGTTGTAGAGCTTGTAATAACTATAGTTGCCATAGCAGGTATTGCGCTTTTCACCTTCAGCGGAGCAGGCAAGGTAAACCTGAGCAATATATTTACCGGTGAACCCTTCTTCGGAGGCTTTGGAGGCATATTCTCGGCAATACCTTTTGCCATCTGGTTCTATCTTGGAGTTGAAGGCGGCGCAATGGCTGCAGAAGAATGTAAGAATCCCAAAAAAGATATTCCAAAAGGTTTTATTTTAGGAATAGTGACACTTGTAATTCTGGCCCTTTGTACTTTGTTTGTAACAGTTGGTATCAGTGATGCCAGTAAGATTAACAGTGTTGACTCACCGCTTCCTTCGGCAATGGCCCTGGCTTTCGGAGAAAACAGTATTCTCTCCAAGCTCTTATCCTTTATAGGACTTTTCGGATTGGTGGCAAGCATGCATGGTTTAATTATCGGTTATTCAAGACAGACCTTTTCAATGTCAAGAGAAGGTTACCTGCCCAAGTTCCTGTCGTACACTTCTGCTAAAAACAAGACACCCGTTTGGGCAATTATTGTACCCAGTATAATTGGACTTGTTTTCGTGCTTACCAGGGCAACTGCTACAATAATTGTACTGTCCTGTATTGGAGCCATTGTTCTTTATATTATGAGTATGATATCCTTCTTCCTCCTGAGGAAAAAAGAACCTGAACTTGTAAGACCATATAAAATGCAAAGCAGGATTGTTCCCGTAATTGCATTGGTTTTATCAATAGTCTTCCTTGCAGCTGTGGCATATGCAAACCTGGCAACAATGGTTAAAGTAATTATCACATTTGCTGCGGCAGCAGTCTTCTATGTTGTATATAGCAGGAGAAATGTTTTAAATTCCAATGTTGCGGTCAAGGGTGAAATAGCTGCAGATATAGATTAATGAAAGATTTATAAAAAATTATTAACTTTAATCGATCAGTAATGTGATAAAACATTATAAACTTTAAGCATCAACAATGTAAACATACAGATAGAAACTTGATAAAAGTGGGGATGATGGGATTGATTCTTAAAACAAAGCTTTTTAACAGAGTATACCAGTTTAAGGATGTAAAAGATGTATTGGCAAAGGCAAATGAGGAAAAGTCTGGTGACAGGCTGGCCGGAATAGCTGCCGAAAATACGGCGGAAAGAGTAGCGGCCAAGGTGGTTTTATCCGAGATGACCCTGGAGGATTTAAGAAATAACCCTGTAGTGCCATATGAAGAGGATGAAGTTACACGTATTATCCAGGATTCTGTTAACGAAACCATATACAATGAAATAAAGGGTAAAGCTGTTGGGGAATTCCGTGAATACATACTAAATGCTGAAGGCGAAGAAATCAAGAGGCTCAGCACAGGGCTGACTTCCGAAATGGTATCGGCCGTGACAAAATTGATGACCAATATGGATCTGATATACGCTGCCAATAAAATTAATATTACTGCTCACTGCAATACTACAATCGGAAGGGCTGGAACTCTGGCTGCAAGACTTCAGCCCAATCATCCCACAGATGATATAGCCGGAATTATGGCTTCAGTAAAGGAAGGCATCAGCTTTGGAACAGGGGATGCCGTAATAGGACTCAATCCTGTAGATGATGGCGTAGACAATATAAAAAGAATACTTGAAGCCTTCAAGGATTTTATGAATAAATGGAAGATTCCTACACAGAACTGCGTACTTGGACATATTACAACTCAGATGGAAGCTCTTAAAAAAGGTGCTCCTATTGATTTAATGTTTCAAAGTATAGCAGGTTCTGAAAAGTCAAATCAGGCTTTTGGGATTACAGCAGCCATGCTTGACGAGGGTTTTGAGCTTATGAAGCGGCACTCTACTGCGGCAGGACCCAATTTTATGTATTTTGAAAGCGGTCAGGGTTCCGAACTGTCGTCCGAGGGACATAACGGAGCTGACCAGCTTACCATGGAGGCCAGGTGCTATGGTTTTGCAAAAAGGTATAATCCATTCCTGGTTAACACGGTTGTTGGTTTTATCGGACCAGAGTATTTGTATGATGCAAGACAGGTTATCAGAGCAGGGCTTGAGGATCATTTCATGGGCAAGCTGACGGGGCTGCCCATGGGGGTTGATGTCTGCTATACAAACCATATGAAGGCTGACCAGAATGATATAGAAAACCTGATGGTGCTTCTGACCCAGGCAGGCTGCAACTATTTTATGGGGATTCCGGTTGCAGACGATGTCATGCTTATGTATCAGTCTACCAGCTATCATGATGTAGCAGCTGTAAGGAAGATCTGCAACAAGCGGCCGGTATTTGAATTTGAAAAGCGTCTTGAAGAGCTTGGAATATTTGAAAACGGCAGGTTGACATCCAGGGCAGGAGACCCTTCAATTTTCATGGAATAGACAAGTTGCTGTTTCCACTATTAATGCAGCAGCAACTGCGGAATGGGGAGTAAATTATGGTTAATGAGATTATAGAAGATATTTCATTGCTTGACCTTACAGAAAGAGTAACAATTGATGATCCCTTTGATGGGGAGGTATGCAGAAGACTTAAAAAAACCACACTGGCCAGAATATGTGTCGGCAGAGCAGGAGAGCGTTACAGGACGGAAACCATGCTCCGGCTCAGAGCCGATCATGCCGTAGCCATGGATGCCGTGTGGTCATCAGTAGATGAGAAGGTTGTTGACGATCTGAACTTTGTGAAAGTTCAGACCCTGATTAGGGATAAGGAGGAATACCTGACACGACCTGATCTTGGCAGAAGGTTCAGTGATGAAACAATAGGCTATATAAAAGAAAACTGCATTCTCAAGCCTGATGTCCAGATAATTGCTGCCGACGGTTTAAGTTCGCCCGCAATAGAAGAGAACATAGGGGATATTTATCCTGTATTGCTGGACGGATTGAACGCAAAAGGCTATAAAGTAGGGACTCCAGTTTTTGTCAGGTTCGGAAGGGTTGCAACAATGGACAAGATAAGTGAGGCGCTGGGTGCAAAGGTAACCATTCTGCTTGTGGGAGAAAGACCGGGTCTGGCCACAGGGGAGAGTATGGGCTGCTATATGGCATATGAGGCCAGCCCTCAAAAGCCTGAATCACAGAGGACGGTAGTGTCAAATATACATAGAAACGGCACTCCTCCTGTAGAGGCTGGAGCTCATATAGTTTCAATTGTTGAAATAATAATGGATAAAAAGCTCAGCGGGGTTGAGCTGAAGCTGTAAAGGAAGCACAAAAAAGGTGGTGCCCTGTTTTAGGGACCACCTTTTCATATGCCTGTAAGAGCAGTGATATTAATGATTTATCTGCTATTCAGCCATTTTCTTAAGTCTCTGATATTTCTCCCTGGCGTGTTCTTCCACTGTGTTGAATAACAGCTCAGCTTCCTCAGGGAACTCTTTGGCAAGAGATGAGAATCTTACCTGGTTCATGAGGAAATCTCTGAAGCTGGCAGTTGGTTCCTTGGAGTCAAGGCTGAAAGGATTCTTGCCCTGCTGCTTCAGATCAGGATTATACCTGAACAAATGCCAGTAGCCTGTAGAAACAGCATTTGCACTGTTAGCAATACTTCTTCCCATACCGTCCTTAATACCATGGCTTATACACGGTGCATATGCAATGATTATTGACGGACCCTTATAGGCTTCTGCTTCAGCAATTGCCTTCAATAGCTGATTCCTGTCTGCACCGATACCAACCTGAGCCACATAGACATTGCCATAAGTCATCATTTGAGCTGCCAAATCTTTTTTAGCCGCTTTCTTACCTGATGATGCAAACTTGGCGATTGCCGAGGTAGGAGTAGCTTTTGATGCCTGACCACCAGTATTTGAATAAATCTCTGTATCAAATACCAGAACGTTGACATCATCACCTGATGCCAGAACGTGGTCCAGTCCGCCATAACCGATATCATATGCCCAGCCGTCACCGCCGACAATCCAGATTGAGCGCTTGACAAGGTAGTCCTGTTTTTCAAGAAGTTCAGCTATAAGCTGAGTCTGGAGCTGATCCTTTGGCGTGTAACCTTTTATTGCTTCCAGAAGGTCTTCACTTGCGCCTTTAGATGCTTCCCCATCTTCAGTACTTTCAACCCAGGCATTTAGTTTGGTCTTAAGATTATCATCTATAGCCATGCCGGAAAGCTGCAGAGCAATATCACTGATACGTTCTCTGATTTGTTTTGAACCAAGGTAAAAACCATAACCGAATTCAGCATTATCTTCAAACAAAGAGTTTGCCCATGCGGGACCCTTGCCTTCATTATTGACCGTATATGCACTTACAGGGAAGGAAGCGCCCCAAATTGAAGAACATCCGGTAGCATTTGCTATCATCATTCTGTCACCGAAAAGCTGAGTTACCAGCTTGATATAAGGTGTTTCACCACAGCCTGCGCATGCACCTGAGAACTCATAAAGAGGCTTTCTGAACTGACTGTCCTTTATTGTCTTATTGCCGAAGTTTCCACCCTTGTCGGACACTTTTGTAATAGAGAAATCATAATTTGGAATTTCTCTCTCGGTTTGAGTACTGAGCTTCTTCATAACCAGTGCTTTTTCCTTTGCAGGACAAACATCTGCACAGTTTCCGCAGCCGGTACAATCCATAGGGCTGATCTGGATTCTGAACTGGTAAGCTTCCATACCTTTTCCTACAGCCTTCCTGGTTACAAAAGTATCGGGTGCATCCGCCATCTCTTCGTCGGTGGCAAGTGTCGGTCTTATTACTGCATGAGGGCATACCAGAGAACAAATATTACACTGAATACAGTTCTCGGGAATCCATTCGGGAACATTGACCGCAATACCGCGTTTTTCATATGCTGTAGTACCATTTGGTATAGTACCGTCCTCCATGCCTACAAAAGTGCTGACAGGTATGTCCTCACCCTTCATGGCATTTGTGGGACGAAGGATATTCTTCACATAGTCAGGTTCTTCTATCTGAGCATTTGAGGTATCCTGAGCATCCTTCCAGGAGTCGGGAACATTTATTTTAACAATGGAATCAATTCCTTTATCTATGGCATCCTGGTTTATTTTAACTACTTTTTCGCCCTTCTTGCCATAGGACTTGACAACGCCTTCTTTCAGATAACGGATAGCAGCCTCAAGAGGAATAATATTTGCCAGCTTGAAGAAAGCAGCCTGCATTATCATATTTATCCTGTTGCCCAGACCTATATTCTCAGCTATTGAGTATGCATTAACAGTGTAGAACTGAACATTGTTCCCTGCTATCTGACGTTTGATTTCAGCAGGCAGGTGTTCCTCCAATTCTTTTTCATCCCACAAACAGTTGAGTACAAAGGTTCCACCGTTCTTGATACCTTTGAGCAGATCATAGGAATTTACATAGGATTGGTTATGGCAGGCAATATAATCGGCTTCATCAACAAGATATGCCGATTTTATCAGTTCATCTCCAAATCTTAAGTGGGACATGGTAACGCCGCCTGATTTTTTGGAGTCATATGCAAAGTATGCCTGAACATATTTGTCTGTGTGATCACCTATGATCTTTATTGCCTGTTTGTTTGCACCAACTGTACCGTCGGAACCCAAACCCCAGAATTTACACTTGATGGTTGATTTGGGGGCAGCATTGATTCTTTGGGCAACTTCCAGTGAAGTACCTGTAACGTCATCAACTATGCCGATTGTAAACCGGTCTTTTGGACTGGACTGTTTTAAATTGTCATAAACGGCTTTAATGTCTGATGGAGTTGTATCCTTGGAAGCAAGTCCAAAACGTCCGCCTACGATTAAAGGAGCATTTTCAATTCCGTAATAGGCTGCTTTTACATCAAGATAGAGAGGCTCACCGATGGCACCCGGCTCCTTGGTTCTGTCAAGCACAGCTATTTTTTTGACCGTCTTAGGTATAACATTTAATAAATGCTTTACTGAGAATGGTCGGTATAAATGGACTTTAACCAGTCCATACTTTTCTCCGTTGCTGTTCAGGTAGTCTATGGTTTCTTCAATAACATCAGTTATTGAACCCATTGCAATAATAATATTTTCTGCATCAGCAGCACCATAATAATCAAAAAGACCATGCTTTCTTCCTGTAAGGTCTCCAACCTTATTCATGTACTCTTCAACTACGTTAACTATGTTGTCATAGAATGGGTTTGAAGCTTCACGATTCTGGAAGTATACGTCAGGATTTTGTGCAGTACCTCTGGTTACCGGATGGTTTGGTGACAATGCCCTGTCTCTGAATTCCTTTAAGGCCTGATAGTCAACAAGACTTGCGAGGTCATCATATTCCAGAGCTTCTACCTTCTGGATTTCATGTGAGGTTCTGAAACCGTCAAAGAAATGGAGGAAGGGAAGTCTTCCTTTTATTGCGGCCAGGTGTGCTACCGGTGACAGGTCCATAACCTCCTGAACCGAGCCCGAAGCAAGCATTACAACACCAGTTTGCCTGGCGGCCATTACATCCTGGTGGTCCCCAAATATGGAAAGAGCCTGACTTGCAATAGCTCTGGCACTTACATGAAATACCGCAGGCAGTAATTCACCGGATACCTTGTACATGTTGGGTATCATTAATAATAAACCCTGGGATGCTGTAAAGGTGGTAGTCAATGCTCCTGCCTGAAGTGAACCGTGAAGGGTTCCTGCAGCACCTGCTTCAGATTGCATTTCCACAACACGAACTTTTTGTCCAAATATGTTTTTCTTACCTTTGGCAGACCATTCATCAACTGATTCTGCCATGTTTGACGATGGTGTAATAGGATATATAGCAGCTACATCGGTATATGCATAAGCCACATATGCGGCAGCTGTATTTCCATCCACCGTCATTTTGATTTTTGACATAAAAAAAATCACCCCGCTTATAAATATTATTCTTTTAGTAATACTATACTACAGTCTACTTCCGTTATCTACCCATTTTTTGGCTTCCGAAACACCTTCATCGGTTTTGGGAATAACCACATTGGTTTCTTTTTGCTTGGCAGCTTCATTTGTCCATGCGGCAGTTCCTTCATTATCTGTGGGTCTGTAAGCTGTCATACGCCTGTTGTCACGTCCGCCAAGCGGTGTATCTTTTTTGCTCATTGTATACCTCCATATTCGTTGAATTTGAAACATTGGATCAGGGTTAATACTTTATAAACTTATCCTAATTTAGTTATTTCTTATTTAAATAATATTATTCTTAAAAAGTAGATAATTGGAATTGTACTTGTTTTTTGCTGCATATAAAATTAAAAGTCAATAAATAAAAAGGGAAATCATTAAAAGACATACATTTTTATTATATGATGATTTTAAAATGAGATATTTATGTTTAAATCTGGAATGTGACTTTCTATATATGAAATTTACCTGTTGTCTGTTATAGTAAACTAAGGGATACACTGATATTTAAAATTATTTATGGAGAGTGCCAATGAATTTTAAAAGAAGGAGTATTACTCATAAGTACATAATAGCTTTTATAATGCTTTTAGTTCTTCCTACCATTATCATCGGGGTATTTATAAATAATGTTTACATGGATACACTTATTGAAAATTCTTCACAAACCCTGATGCAGGCACTCAGACAAATCACAATAGGTGTTAATAACGAGCTTACACGAATTTCTTTAACTGCTTCCACCATATCCAATGACGATGGGCTGATGAATCTCAGCAAACGGTGGCATAATACTTCGGATATAGGTGAAAAGCTTGAATTGTCGGATGAGATAAATGCCAAACTCAATTTTATATTTAATAATTCAGGACAGGTTGAAACAATTATTTTCTTTTTTAAAGATTATGGCCTTTATAATTATAAAAACGAACCAATAATATCTGAACAAGATATAAAGGAGATGGATTGGTACAGAGAAATTCTGAAAAACAGGGGTAATGTAATGATTATGGAAACCTTGAAAAGCTTTACGTACAACTCCATGCACCAGTACGTTATTTCTGCTTGTTTCAGTCCGGATACCCATGAAGCCGGGAGTGTTGAGGCCATATATTTCGCATTTCGCCTGGACAATCTGGAAAGTTTTTATTCAGGAATCAAGATTGCAAACAAAGGCAAAATGTTGATAGTTGATAATAGAAACCAGATACTTGCTTCCAGTGACAGCAGTATTATAGGTAAGAACATAAGCGATATCGGTTTTACAAACGGAATAATACAAAAAGGCGCGCATGTGGTTAATCTTGATGGACAAAAGGCGCTGGTTTCCTCTGATACAATTTCCAAAACAAAATGGAAGGTAGTAAATATAACAAAATATGAAGACCTTTCGGAGGGGGTACAGAAAGCAACCAGAATAGTTGTCCTGGTAATTCTTTTAATGCTTCTTCTGTTTTTTGTTTTTTCACTAATGTTTTTCAGGGAAATAATTCTCCCGATAAACAACCTGATGAAAAAGATGAAAAACGTGGAAAAGGGTAATTTTGATGAAACAATTGAAGTCAAAAGGAATGATGAGTTGTACCAGTTGGGTGAGTCTTTTAACAGAATGGTAAGGCAGATAAAAAGACTCATTACTGAAAGAGATTTAAAGGAGAGACAGCGTCATCAGGCTGAAATAGAGGTACTGCAGTCTCAGATTAATCCGCATTTTCTTTCAAACACTCTTAATTCCATCCGGTTAATGTCCATGATAGCGAAAATCGACAGTATAAAAAACATGTCAGATGCGCTGATAAAGCTGCTCCAGGCCTCCTTTGCCAAGAAGGGCAAGCTGATAACCATCGAAGAAGAATTGAGTAATTTGGATAGCTATCTTTATATAATGAAGGTCAGATTTGGAGACAGATTTGACATCCTGATGGTGGTTGATGAGGACATAAAGGACTTTTACGTGCTTAGGCTGGTATTGCAGCCAATTGTTGAGAATTCCATACTTCACGGTATAAGTGAATTGGAGAAAAAGGGAGAAATAATAATAAAAGGTTATAAAAAAGAGCAAAGTATTATATTTGAGATACAGGACAACGGAATTGGTATGTCAGAGGAGCAGATATCCCGGCTGCTGTCGGGTGATTATCCCAATTCCAAAGGGTTCAGCAGTATTGGAATAAAAAATGTGGACCAGCGTATTAAATTAAATCACGGTCAGGCTTTTGGTCTTCAAATAGCAAGTGAAATAGGAGAATATACAAGGATAACTATTGAACTGCCGGTAATGCACAAAAAAGAGGGGGAGATAGTTTGTGTATAAAATAATGCTTGTTGATGATGAACCCATAGTCCGTCTGGCCATCAAATCCCTTATAAATTGGGAGGAAAAAGGTTTCAGCATTGCCTTTGAAGCCTCCAACGGCAAACAGGCAATGAAATATATGGAGAACAATCCTGAAATAGATATAATTATCACAGACATAAATATGCCCATTATGGATGGGCTTGAGCTGATTGCCGCAATAGCAAAACTTGAGGATAAGCCTGAAATCATAGTGTTGAGTGCCTATAATGATTATGGGTGGGTAAGAAAAGCCTTTAAACTCGGGGTAAAGGATTATATTCTTAAAACTGAAATGGAACCGGAAGGAATTCTTACACTTGTAAATGGTATGGCAGAGGAAATAGATAAAAAGAGAAAAACTTCGCCGGGCTACTCAAGCCTTGAAAATAATTTCAATACACGCTATCAGAAAGAGCTGTTTATTAAGGAAATGCTGGAGACGGAAAATCTTGGAGGAATGGAAAACAAGGAGATTGCTTCTTCACTGAGACTTGGCGGGAATAAACTCGTAGTTTGCTATATATGGATTGATGATTATCAGACTATAAAAGACAGGTACAATAACAACTCTTTAAAGCCTTTTACTCAATCGGTTGTAAACTGCATCGAGCAGGTATTGTCCGACACAAATTCCGGAGAGGTTGTATGCCAGACTCCGGAGGAATACATTGTACTTTTATCCTTTGAAAGCTGCAGTGGCAAGGAAATAAGAAACAGTATAATGGATATTCTCGGAAGAATTAAATATTCCTTAAAAAATTATGTAAATATAAGTGCCTCCATTGGATTGAGTGATTTATGGGGATGTGACAGGAATATAAATAAACTTTATGAGCAGGCCCGACAGAATGTCAAGCTGCGCTTTGTCCTGGGAAAGGGGAAGATAATTTTTCCCGAAACAGCTGAAAATGTTATGTGGGATGGCAGAGAAAATATGTCAGGAAACAACAGGCATTATAAAAAAGAATCCGTATTCGGCAGAGAGGCTGGGTTTTTGGAGGCGCTGGGTGCGGCAAACGATGAAATAACCTTTTCAGAACTGGATAAACTCCTTGATATTATAAAACTTAACAATAGCAGTAAAATTGAAAAGATTTATACCAGTTACATGGAGTTGATTTTTATTACCATAAGTTATCTGAACAAAACAGGCAGGGAAACCGAAGAAATTTTTGGGTCGGAGATTGATTTTTATGAGAAAATCATGAGGTTTGAGACCAGGCAGGAAATAGATATATGGATCAGAAACATCATTTCCTGGATTCTCAATTATTTAAAGGAATGTAAAACCTCCAAACAAAACAGGGTAATAGTGAATGCCAGAAATTTCATAATGGCAAATTATTTTAATCCCGACCTTTCACTTGGAATGGTCAGTAAATTTGTTGAGCTTAGTGAAAGCCACTTCAGCACCACTTTCACAAAAGAGGTAGGAGAGACTTTTACGGATTATCTTACAAAGTTAAGACTGGAAAAGGCAAAGGAATTGATAACTACTACAAACATGAAACTTTATGAGGTATGTGAACGGGTTGGCTATACCAATGCCGAGCATTTCAGCAGGATTTTCAAGAAAACCGTTGGCTGCAGTCCAAAGGATTATAAAAGGGACAGTTGAAATCAACCGAATCAAACATCAAATAATCAAATAAATTATCATTAATTGCCAGGGCTGTGGCACTTATAATTTAAACATAAAATATAGCCTTTGACAAAAGGTTAAAAATGTTTAATTTAGGGAGGTTTTATAATGAAAACTAATGGTTTGAAAAGGCACTTATCCATGGCATTGGCAGTATGTGTCGTAGCAGGCTCAATTTTAACCGGTTGCGGCAGTAAGACCGAAGAAACTGCAGCAGCAACAGCTTCTGCTGCAGGCTCAACTCAGGCTGCTGCAGAGGAATCAACCCAGGCGCCTTCAGATGAACCTGTTACTATCAAGTACATGGTGTTCTCAACTGAAGCAAATGACGCTTACACCAAACTGGATCTAACCGGCTCCTTTAAAAAAGTAAAACCTAATATTACTGTTGAAATCGAGAAGGTTAAGGACTCGGGAGAATTCGAAAACGCTCTGAAGATCAGAAAAGCAGCAAACGAATTACCTGATATTATGCCAATGAAAGCATACATGCTTGCAGACTTTAAAGATGCACTTGCACCTTTGAATGATACCGAAGCAGCTAAAATGAATATGTATGCCGACAAGTTTGCAATAGATGGAAATATACTTGGCGTTCCTGAATGTATGTTCAATGAATTCGTCTGGTATAAGAAGAGTATATTCAAGGAATATAACCTGCAGGTACCAAAGACCTGGGATGAATTTATAAATGTTTGCAACACTATCAAAGCAGGCGGAAAATACATACCGGTTCTTATGGGTGGTAAGGATGCATGGCCTGATTATCCCTTCAATGAGTATATGCCTGCTTTGGAAGCAAATGACGGAGCACTCTGGAACACTATGGCAGGTATGGATGAGCCCTTCGCAAAGGATAAGCCGTTCTACACCGCATATTCCAAGATTCAGAAGCTGTACGATGCCAAACCGTTTGGAGCAGATCCTTTAGGTGCAGGCTTTGACCAGGTAAAGACCATGTTTGGTTCAAAGGGTGCGATGATCGCAGCTGGAGCCTGGTTCCTGGGAGATGCAAAAAAGGCAGTGGCAGATACCAGCGATATCGGAACCTTCTTCCTGCCGGTTAAAAACAGTGCAGGTAACAAGCTCAACACTATAACTACTGTTGACGGTTTCTTTGCAACACCGAAGGATGGAAAGAACCTTGAAGCTTCAAAAGAATTTATCAACTTCCTGTTCAGCAAGGATTTTTATGCCACATATATGAAGGACAGGGGACTGGTTTCAGTTGTCAAGGATCTGAAGGTTGAACTTGATCCGGTACTCCAGCAGGCCTATGATGCTGAACCCGATGTTAATTTTGTAGTTTATGACGGCGGTAATTCAGAGTTCCAGAGAATTCAGGCTGCTACCAAGTTCGATGTCAAGAAAATGGGACAGGAAATGATGGCCGGAAAGAGTCTGGACAAAATGATGGAAGACCTGAACAAGAACTGGAAAGCTGCCAGAGCAAGTAAATAGTTAGATCCTGTTTAATATCTCATTGCACGCCACCACAGCGGTAGCGGATATCTACCGTATGCCATATAACAAAAGTTAGGAGATGACAGCACTATGAACACTCTAGCGGTTCAAAAAAGGATATTTATTATTTGCTTTCTCATTATACCGGTTATACTATTGTTACTATTTGTGGTATATCCTGCAACGCAGCTCTTTCTCAACAGTTTAACCAGCTGGGATGGAATAAGTGCTACCAAGGAATTCATTGGCTTTAAAAATTACAGGGAAATGATATTCAATTCGGCCGATGTTTGGGTATCGCTGAAGAATAACGGTATTTACTTTTTCGTACACTTGCTGTTTATTCCTCTCGAACTCATGATAGCAATAATTCTGGACGGCAAGATCAAAGCAAAGGGCTTTTTTAAGACAATAACTTTTCTCCCTTATGTAGTGAACGGAGTTGCCATAGCCTATGCATTCTCGTTCTTCTACAGCCCGTATAACGGCG
The DNA here is from genome assembly GCA_029266335.1 of Eubacterium sp. Taxonomy (GTDB): domain Bacteria; phylum Bacillota; class Clostridia; order Acetivibrionales; family DSM-1351; genus Ruminiclostridium. The sequence goes on from JAQSXC010000119.1 coordinate 14,476, forward strand.
CTTTGAATGAAATTCTCAAGGCAGTTGGAATGGAATGGGCACAGCAAAATTGGCTGAGTAATGAAAAAATAGTTAATTTTTCACTGGTTGTAATATCTCTCTGGAGATTTTCAGGCTTTCACGTTGTTCTGTTTCTGGCAGGACTGCAGTCCATACCAAAAGATATTCTGGAAGCAGCAGTTATTGATGGCGCCAATGCCTTTCAGAAATATGTGAAAATAATAGTACCAAGTATAGCTCTTGTAATCGATTTTATTCTTTTCCAGAACATGAGAGGAGCTCTGCAGGTATTTGACATACCCTTCCTGGTTACCCAGGGCGGACCGGGGTACGCCAGCAGCACCTTTACTCTTTACACCATAGACACGGCATTCTCTTACAACAACTTCGGCATGGCATCTTCAATGGGCGTAACCCTTTTGCTGATGATAATCCTGCTGAGCTGGATACAAAAGGGTCTGTTCAAGAAACTGGGGAGGGGTTAGCAATCATGAAACTTGAAAATTCAGTAGGTACAGTGAGACCTTCTATTATAAAAAGCAGGCTGCTAAGTATTACAAACATACTTAGCTACATGATTATGTGCATTATAACAGTTATAGTTTTCCTGCCAATAGTAATTACAGTATTTGCGTCCTTTAAAACCACTGCGCAGATAGGTATTGATTTTCCATTGAAGATGCCATCCTTTACATATGCGGAAAACTATATGACAGTTTTTACAAAAGGTAAAATTCTTCTGGGCTTTAAGAATTCAGTTTTAATTGTAGTTGTAAGTCTTGTGCTCAATACTTTCCTGGGTTCAATGACTGCATTTACACTGAACAGATTCAATTTCAGGTTTAAAAAGGTAATAATGGCTCTGTTTGTAGTTGGAATGGTCATACCTGTATACGTTACAGAGATAGCAAGATTTCCCCTGCTGCATTCAATGGGTGTCTACAACACCATGTTTGCACCAATAATAATATATGCTGCCACTGATCTTATGCAGATCTATATTTATACTCAGTTTGTGGAAAAAATTTCGGTATCTCTGGATGAAAGTGCCATGCTGGATGGCTGCTCTTATTTCGGAATATTTTTCAAAATAATCTTTCCGCTGCTTCTGCCGGCAACTGCTACACTTGGCATAATCAAGGCAGTAGACATAATGAATGATATGTATATTCCTTACCTGTATATGCCTTCAAGTAAATTAAGAACCATGACTACCACACTGATGGACTTCAGCAGCTCAAGAGCGGGATCCTGGGAGATATTAAGTGCGGCCATAATAGTAGTTCTTATTCCGACTGTACTGATATATATAGTATTCCAGAAGTTCATTTTTGCCGGTATTGTTGCAGGAGCAGTAAAAGAATAAAAACTACAGCGGGCCAATAATCTTAAGTTTAAAAAATAATTTTCGCAAAATAAAGGTATTTACGTTGTATTTATATGAATGACGTAAGCACCTTTATTTTTACCAAAAACGTATGTTGAGTTTCTATACCTATTAATCTTTCGCCTAAATAGTATGCTAACAAATATTCAATTTACTTGGTCACTTAGTGACTGTAAAAATATTTATCAAGCTAGGTTTGTACTTTATTAGGTTTAATCTTTGACAGATATATCGACATATCTAAAATTAACCATTCTGGAGATCATGTTTTTATATTCTATAGTAGCGTTACTGCTGGAGGACAATTATACTATAATATATATGAGGCCACTACAACGTATAATTATCGGGGCGGCGGTGGTGCTCACGCTGACAAAACTGTTGCTGC
>JAQSXC010000334.1 GCA_029266335.1 Eubacterium sp.
TCATTTCGGATTAGTGATTCCTCTTTTTCACCTGTAACCGCAACAGTCATATCAAATAATTTCATGATAGAAGTACCTTGACTGCCTTTGTATGATTTTTCTTTACCGCAAATATTATCAGCGACAATTCTGCCTTGTTTGTTTGCCGGAGAGGCCAAAGGTATAATAACTTGTTTGTCGCTTATTATATTTTTTACTCCAACGGCATCACCCAAGGCAAAGATATCCGGTACCGATGTTTGCATATACTCATCTACAATTATTTCGCCACGCATCCCTAATTGAATGCCACCGTTTTTTAAAAATTTGGTATCGGGAGAAACTCCAATGCACATTATGACCAGGTCTGCCGGAATTTCCTCACCAGTGTGAAGAATTACAGATGATGTAGTAAATTCAGTCCCCAAACTATTAAGATACAGATTGATTCCCTTGGCACGTATATAATTGTGGACGTCATGAGCAGTATCCATGTCAATTGGTGCCATTACATGAGGGGCAGCTTCTATTACACTTATATCTAGATCCAGTTCATATAAATTTTCAGCCATCTCCATTCCTATAAATCCACCTCCTATAATCGCACAAGATTTTGGGTGGTTTTTATTTATAAAATCCTTTATTGCATAGGTATCAGGAATATTTCTCAAAGTAAAAACATGGTCCAGTTCGACCCCTTTAAGTGGTGGAACAATGGGTTTGGCACCTGGAGAAAGAACCAATTTGTCATAGTTCTCAACATACATTTCGCCGGTTAATTGATTTTTAACTAGAATCTTTTTTGAGCTAGAGTCAACAGATACAACCTCACTGTTTATTCGAACATCTATATTAAACCGTTTGTTGAATTTTTCAGGTGTTTGTAGAATAAGGTCTTCTTTTTCAGTAATGGTATCACCTATATAATATGGTAATCCACAGTTAGCGAATGATATATGTTCGCCTTTTTCAAATAAAATAATATTACTTTTTTCATCATTTCTTCTTAAGCGTGCAGCAGTACTTGCTCCACCTGCTACGCCGCCGACAATCAATATTTTCATAATGTAATCCTTTAATTATTATTTTAAATAATGGGGGGTTCTGTAAGTTAGTATTTCGCAGCCATCTGGCGTAATTAAAATCATATCCTCAATATTGAAACCGCCTTTATTTTTTATGTAACAGGGAACTTCAACACAAAGAATCATTCCAGCTTCTAAAAGACGAGTTTCAGTCGCTGTAATAAACGGAGCCTCTGCAGTTTGTGGGCCCATACTGATACTATGACCTAGATGACCTCGGCGGTAGCAGCTGTATGATTGTTTTACATAGCTAAATCCGATGTTAAACAACTCACTAATAGGTAGCCCTGGTTTTGCAGCTTCAATCATCCTACGCTGACCTTCATAAAGTCTGTCCTTAAGTGAAAAAAGGGCAGGATGTCCATTCCCGATAATCCATGTTCTTGACATATCAGTGGTATAAAAATTGAATTCAGCATTTACACCTCCGTCAAATTTGAAGGTATCACCATCCTCAATGACTCTGTCACTCGGAAGGCACAGTCTTGAACTGTTTATTCCTGTATTGAATGTACTCCATGAACTTGGTGTACAGATACCAGAAGCCATTACATGCTTGCGAAATTCATGCGCCACTTTTTTCTCGGATACTCCGATCTCCACAAAACGACTGGCGTGGCTTAAAGCCTCATCCTGAATTTTTGTTAAGGTACGGAACATTTCAATTTCATCTTCAGTTTTCACACTTCTGGATAAAATAAACAAGCCGGAAATATTAACAAACTCGACTTCCGGCAATTTTTCTTTTAAAATACTGTAATAGTTAAATGGCAGAAAATCCAGTTCTATTCCAAGTTTTTTGTTTCCAAGATTCAGTTCTTTTATCGATTTAACAAGGACATCTATAGAACTTTCAAAAGAATTAATGATAGGATTCATTTCTATAGTTGATAAGATTTCATCCCATTCACGAACACCTACCCATGTGTCATACTTCTTGACCTCGAAATCAGGCAATTTTTCCTTCAATGCAGGGACTTCAAAATCCATAGCAATTACATGAGTTTTTTCAGAATCAAGAGCTGTTAAAACCGCACAGGAAAACATAGGTTGCCGTGAAACAGTGTGCTGGTGACTTGCAAAGCCTGTAATGTAGTGAAAATTTTCTGGTGAGGATACTATAGCTCCATCAATTCCGTTTTTTCGTAACAAATCTTTAATTTTATATTGTTTTGATAGCAAGGAAAGATACCTCCTTAATATTTTCTTTTATTAGAGAGCACATCCAAAGATGTGCTCTCTAAAATGTTATGTTTATCCTAAGTTATATAAAAGCGGTGCTCCTGGACCAAGAGGCAGCCCTAGCAGATACCAAACAATGAATAACCCAATCCAACCGATAAGGAAGAAAAGTGAGTAAGGGAGCATAGTTGATATTACACTGCCTATTCCAGCCTTCTTATCATACTTTTGAAAGAATGCTACTGTCAATACAAAGAAAGGCATTAAAGGAGCTATGATGTTTGTGCTCGAGTCACCTATTCTGTAAGCTACTTGAGTAAGTTCAGGAGACAATCCTAAACGCATGAACATTGGAACAAATATTGGAGCCATTATTGCCCACTTTGCAGAATCTACTGCTATAAAGATGTTTATAAATGCTGTAAGTACTATGAAGCAAATAATTAATGGAAGCCCTACAAAACCAACAGATTGCAAAAAGTTTGCTCCTGATACGGATATTATAGTTCCTAAATTTGAGTAATTGAAGAGTGCTGTAAATTGTGCTGCAAAGAAAATGAGAACCATAAAGCTTGAAAGTCCAGAAATAGCTTTGTTCATTAACGCA
>JAQSXC010000120.1 GCA_029266335.1 Eubacterium sp.
AACAGAGTGTGAAGGTGGTGCTAAAGTGAGTATAGCTCAGGATAATCAGTCAAAAGTACCAATCTCAAAAGATGATATAGACAAATTATACGAAATGGCAAAAACACTGAAATATGGCTCTATAACGCTTGTGTTTCAGGATGGGAAGCTCATTCAGATTGAAAAGAATGAAAAAGTAAGGGTAAAATAATTACATAGCAAAAACCAAATTACATATAAATGATTTAGTTGACTAAAGAGATTAGAGACTAAGAAAAGCCAAATACCGGCTTTACTTAGTCTTTTTTATTGTCAAATAAAGAATATTTTTTGCTATTTTAACAATTCCTGAGTGTCTCTGCCACCTTTGCCTTCGTTTATAAAGATGTCAGAACGCCTTATTTATCAGCCTTACCCTTAACCAACAAATCGTATAGGTATTTGAGTAAAAAATAATCAGTTATAAAAAGAGGTGGTATTTGTGGGAATCAGTTCGTTAAACCTGTCTTCAGTCAAGACAGAAGAAAAATTTGATCATCTTGTAAAAAAACATCCCTGTTTCAGCGGTGAAGCACATTTTAAATATGGGCGCATTCATTTGCCTGTAAGTCCGACGTGTAACATACAGTGTAAATTCTGTAAAAGAAGTATAAACAAAACTGAAAACCGTCCGGGTGTTGCAAGTAAAGTGCTGAATCCGCAGGAAGGATTGCAGATGATTGACAAGGCACTATGGCTGTGTCCTGATATAACAGTTGTGGGAATCGCAGGGCCGGGAGATACATTGGCAACACCAAGCGCTTTGGAGACTTTTGAACTCATAGACAAAAAGTATCCTCAGCTGATAAAGTGCCTCAGTACAAACGGACTCATGCTTTATGAATATGCAGAGAGAATTGTTGAGGCGGGTATCAAGACCATTTCTGTAACTGTAAATGCAGTTGATCCTGAAATACAAAAGGAAATATGTTCGGGGATCGTTTACAAGGGTGAGTACAAACAAGGTATCGAAGGTGCTGAAATTCTAATAAAAAAGCAGCTGGAAGGTATTAAAAAAATCAGTGAATATGGTGTTACAGTAAAGGTTAATACAGTTTTGATTCCTGAACTGAATTACCACCATATTGAAAATATTGCTAAAGCAGCATTTAATGCTGGGGCGTCGGTAATGAATATAATACCTCTGATACCCCAGAATGAAATGATTAACTATAGAGCACCGGACTGTAATGAATTAAACGGTGCCAGGGTAGCCGCAGAGAAATATCTTCAAGTATTCAGACACTGCCAGCAGTGCAGGGCGGATGCCTGCGGAATACCCGGAAAAGGAAAGGATCTGGCTGAATTACTGTATGACCAGCCGCTTCAGACCTTTTCACACGGTTAGACATTAATATTGGCGGTGGAAATCTCCGGACAACAAAAATAATATGCATCTATTGGAGTAAACAATTTTCATTATTTTTTAATGGCCGCTATGCGGCAAAAGCCATTCATGGCAAAGAAGGTTAGCATGAAAGACTCTGCTAGCGGTCGTCTTCCAAGCCAACCTGTGAATTTATGGCCGCACGACATATTCAAAGTATTAATAACACATTATTGAAAAAATTAATTTAACGGGATACTTTGAAAACGTGCATGGCCAATTAACCTCCTTAATTCGCCTTATAGCGGATATTGGAGTAAACAAATTTCATTATTTTTTAATGGCCGCTATGCGGCAAAAGCCATTCATGGCAAAGGAGGTTAATATGCCATATAGAATAGCAGTGGCCAGTAATGACGGAAAGGTTGTAAATCAGCATTTTGGACATAGCAGACAATTTATTATATTTGAGGTTTCAGATCAGGGTGAATGGGATTTCAGTGAAATAAGAAGCACCATACCTGCCTGCAGTTTCGGTGAACACAGTGATTCATCAATAGATAATGTAGTAAGGGTTCTGTCTGACTGCAGAGTGGTGGTAGTGAGCCAGATCGGCTATGGAGCAGAACAAGCTTTAAATACTGCCGGAATCAAAGCCTATACAATTCCTGATTTGATATATACAGCGCTAAACAAAGTTATAAAATCACTTTCTCAACAAAAAGAGATAGTGATTAAGGAGTGATTAAATAATAAAACCCGATTTTCAAGGGAGATAGGAGGTTAGTATTTAATCATTCCTATATAAAATTTGAAGTAAGGAAATATGAAGTTAAAAAAATATGATAGGAGAGAGTACATAATGGCAAAGAAAATCAAGCAGATAGCTATCTATGGTAAAGGAGGTATAGGGAAGTCCACTACTACCTCAAATATAAGCGCAGCGCTTTCTGTGGCAGGCTACAAGGTAATGCAGTTTGGTTGTGATCCCAAAAGTGATTCAACCAATACATTAAGAGGTGGTAATTACATTCCTACAGTATTGGATACCTTAAGGGAGAAAAATGCTGTAAAAGCACATGAGGTTATCTTTGAAGGGTTTAATGGAATATATTGTGTGGAAGCAGGCGGTCCTGCCCCCGGTGTAGGCTGTGCAGGAAGAGGAATAATCACAGCTGTTCAGCTTTTTAAGCAGCAGAACATATTTGAAGAGCTGGATCTGGATTATGTAATATATGACGTTCTTGGTGATGTAGTCTGTGGTGGCTTTGCGGTACCAATAAGAGAGGGGATTGCAGAACATGTATTCACTGTTTCCTCTGCAGACTTCATGGCAGTATATGCAGCCAATAATTTATTCAAAGGCATACATAAATACTCAAATTCCGGTGGAGCACTGCTTGGCGGAGTAATAGCCAATTCTATAAACGCTCCGTATGCTAAAGACATTATTGATGATTTCGTAAAGCAAACCAGCACCCAGGTTGTTGAATATGTACCGCGATCAGTAACCGTAACTCAAAGTGAGCTCCAGGGTAAGACAACAATTGAGGCGGCACCTGATTCAAAACAAGCTCAGGTGTATAAATCACTGGCAGCAAAAATTGCAGGTCACGAAGAATCAAAGGTTCCATCACCCCTGGAGGTTTCAGAGTTGAGACAGTGGGCGGCAAAATGGGGAGATTACCTGTTGGCGCTGGAAACCGGAGAGGTACGCACCGAAGCGGCGGGGAACCTGTAATAAAACTGATTTGATTGGAGGTCATATTGTGAGTTCAGTTAATATTAAAAGTCCGGAAGTGCAAATAAGAGAAGTGAGATTGGGTTCCATAACGGGCTTTGAAGGTACTGCCGGAGAACTTGTAAAATGTGCAAGAGCCGGAAGGCTTCACGACAGTACAAGAAGCTTCAGCCAGTGTATGGGCTGCAGCTCCGGAAATGCATTCTGCCAGTTGTCCATGATTAAGGATGCTGCAATAATAAATCATGCACCTGTAGGTTGCTCGGGAGACTTCTTTGGCTTCAACTTTGTCTATAGAGTCGGTCAGATGGAAAGAGATCTGCCGCCTGCAACCGGCAGATATTTTAACACAAACATTGAAGAAAAGGACACCATATTTGGTGCAACCACAAAGCTTAGAGAAACTATTAAAGAGGTCTATGAAAGAGTTAAGCCTAATGCAATATTTATTACAACCTCCTGCGCTTCAGCAATAATCGGGGATGATGTTGAATTTGTGGCAAATGCTATGACTGAGGAACTTGGAATTCCGGTTGTAGGCTGCTATTGTGAAGGATTTAAATCAAAGATATGGACAACGGGCTTTGATTCGGCATACCACTCAATAGTCAGAAAAATTGTTAAGCCGCCAAGAAAGAAAACCAATAAAGTTAACATAATAAATTTCTGGGGCAGTCATATTTTTGATGAACTGTTAAAGCCTTTGGGCTATGAGGCAAACTACGTTGTACCGTTTTCCACAATAGCAGATCTGGAATACATTTCCGAAGCTGCTGCAACCATTCAGATATGCCCGACTCTGGGAACTTATATTGGAGCAGCACTGGAACAGATACATGGCGTGCCTGAAATAAAGGCACCGCCGGCATACGGTATTCCCGGAACAGACAGCTGGCTGCGGGAATTGGGAAAAGTTCTGGACAGAGAAGCAGAGATTGAGGAATACATAGAAAAGGAACATGCAAGAGTATTACCGCAGCTTGAGGAATACCGCAGAAAGCTTCAGGGCAAAACAGCATATCTGACAGCCGGTGCAGCTCATGGTCATGCACTTATAGCACTTTTGAGAGAGCTGGGCCTGAAGGTTCAGGGTGCGGCTATATTCCATCATGATCCTATTTATGACAATGGTGATCCAACCTCCGATGCATTGGCTCATGATGTGGACACCTACGGAGATGTTCACAACTACAATGTATGTAACAAACAGGCCTTTGAATTGGTTAACATACTTAACAGAGTACGTCCTGACATCATGATAGCAAGACATGGCGGAATGACCCTTTGGGGAGCAAAGCTTGGAGTTCCCACACTCTTGATAGGTGATGAACAGTTTGGTTTTGGATATCAGGGAGTAGACCATAGATAATAAAGAATTTGTAACAAATCTGGCAAAACATAGCTCGATGCCATATACAAAGTGGTGGCTGGAGCAGAATCCATTCTCTTTCCTCGGAGGTAATGTAGATGTTGAAATTTATTGAGCAACCAAGATATTCATGTGCTATTGGTGCTCAGCAAACTGTTGTTGCAATAAAAAGAGGTGTGCCGATTTTACATGCAGGTCCCGGCTGCAGCTCCAAGGTAAGCAGTCTTATTGGGCAGGGTGAAGGCTACGCAGGTGGAAACACGATTCCCTGCACCAACACCGGAGAAGCTGAAGTTGTTTACGGTGGAGAAGGAAGGCTGAGAAATGTCGTTGACGGCGCTTTCAAGGTCATAGATGCTGATTTGTATGTTATTCTTACAGGTTGTACCTCTGATATTGTCGGTGATGATGTGGGCAGAGTTACCAGTGAATATCAGTCCCGGGGAAAGCCCATAGTTTTTGCGGAAACAGGCGGTTTCAAGAGCAACAACTATGTGAGCCATGAGTCGGTTGTCAATGCCATAATAGATCAATATGTGGATGTTCACAACAAGGGCGGAAATATTCAAAAAGGGCTTGTAAATGTATTTGCAACAGTTCCTTATCAGGACCCGTACTGGAACGGAAATCTGGAAGAAATTAAGCGAATCCTGGAAGGAATAGGCTTAAAGGTAAATATTCTTTTCGGCAACGAGTCAGGAGGCGTGGAGGAATGGAAAACCATACCCGATGCAGAGTTTAATATCTTGATAAATGCCTGGACCGGACTGGGAATAGTAAAACATCTGGAGGAAAAGTACGGTACACCGTATGTACAGTTCCCATACCTTCCCATTGGCGGAATCGAGACAACCAGATTTTTGAGACAGGTTGCTGAGTTCGGTGAGCTGGAGAAGAAGAAGGTGGATGAATTTATTCAAAAGGAAGAGGAAAAGTATTATTCCTTTATTGAAAGAACTGCAGACTTCATGCTTGAATTCAGATACGGAATTCCCAGAAGGTTCTATACAATACTGGATGCATCTTATTCCATTGGTTTTTCCAAATTCCTGCTGAACGAGCTGGGTATAATTCCTGCCAAACAATATATTATTGACGATACACCTGAAGACTTCAGGGAAGATATAAAACAGCAATTTTCAAGAATTTCAGATTTGAGATCAGCTGAAGTAAGCTTTTCCATAGACGGAGGAGCAATACAGCAGGAAATCCGTGAAGAGCCGCAGAAAAACAGGGCGATTATTCTTGGAAGCGGCTGGGAGAGAGATCTTGCAAACGATATCAAGGCTGATCTTCTCATAATAAGTGCTCCGGTAAGCTACAGACTGGTGCTGAACTGCGGATATGCAGGCTATAACGGAGGACTGAGAGTAATAGAAGATATCTATGACAGAGTATTGAATACATACAGATAAATGAAGTTAATTAATGCGGAGCATTTTGTTGTAGGGAGAGTTTTCCCCCTGGCGAAAAGAAAATTTGCTCGCTATATGGAAATAACACTAAAGTATTGAGCGTAGCGGATTTTCTTGCGCATAATTGGAGGCTGGCATGGGAAACTGTTTTATATCTATTGAAAACTTGTATAAGACTTTCAAAAATAAAAGTGGAAATGTTGAGGTATTGAAGGGCATTAACCTGGAACTGGAAAAAGGAGATATATATGGGATAGTAGGCTTCAGCGGAGCTGGAAAATCAACCCTTATCAGATGTCTTAACAGATTGGAGGCGCCCGATTCGGGAAGAATTCGTATTGGTGACCATGAAATTACAAGTTTGTCAAAGAATGAACTTAACAGGCACCGGCAAAAGATTGGTATGATATTTCAGCATTTTAACCTTTTCGATTCAAGAACTGTTTTCGGCAACGTGGCTTATCCTCTGGAAATTGCGGGTTTTGACAAAAAGTATATAAAGATGAGAGTCGAAGAGATTCTGGAACTTGTAGAGCTCAGTGATAAAATAGATTGCCATATCGGACAATTGTCCGGTGGACAGAAGCAAAGAGTCGGGATAGCAAGAGCTCTTGCAAACAATCCCGATGTACTGCTGAGTGACGAAGCGACCTCAGCACTTGATCCTCAGACAACTCTCTCTGTTCTTGATCTTTTAAAGGATATCAACAGAAAGCTTGGTCTCACAATAATTCTTATAACTCATGAACTTGAGGTAATAAAATACTCCTGCAACAATATGGCGGTTCTGGAAAGCGGCTTGATTGTTGAACAGGGAACAGTAAGAGAGGTTTTCCAAAATCCCAAAAGTGATACCGCCAGGCTGTTTGTAAAAATTAATGCTGAATTTCAGGCAAATCAATGGGTAAAGGAGGGTGAATATATATGAATTTAAATAACAGCAGTCTGCTGGAGGTTTTAAAAAGTGCATTTGGCAAGGATGTATGGGAGATAGTGGCTCCTGCTATAAAGGACACAATTTATATGACACTATTGACAACGGTTTTTACTCTTATTTTCGGCGTTATTTTGGGAATAGTGCTTGTAATAACCGACAAACAGGGCATTCATCCCCTTCCGGTATTTAACAAGGTACTTGGAGCTATCGTAAATGTATTAAGGTCTCTGCCTTCAATGATATTAATTATACTGACACTTCCGCTTTCCAGGTTATTCATAGGCAGAGCCTATGGACCCGAGGCATGTATTCTGGCACTTGTAGCCAGCTGTGTACCAATGTTCGGGAGACTGGTCGAGAGCAGCATACTGGAGGTGGCAAAGGGTAAGATTGAGGCAGCCAAATCCATGGGTACACCAAACCATTACATAATAACCAAAGTGCTTATTCCTGAAGCACTGCCTTCACTGATAAGGGCATTTACCGTGGCAATAATTGCAATAATTGCCACCACTGCTCTGGCAGGCTCCTTCGGAGCAGGCGGTCTGGGAGATGTGGCAGTAAGGTTTGGCTATTCCAGGTTCAAGACAGATATACTCATAGCTGCAGTGCTGGTGCTTATAGTTCTGGTACAGCTGGTCCAGTTTCTAGGTGATGCGCTTTCAAAACATATCATAAAGAAAAGATTTCTTATTTAAATGGATTAGAAAAGTTAAAAATTTTTACCCATAAATCTACTAAACATATAGGTTTTATAAAAAAATATTTTAAAGAATATTTTTGAAATTAATAATTTTGGATTAAAAAAATAAAAACAGATAACGAAAGGATGACTACATTATGAAAAAGAGAATTTTATCGGTGGTATTGGCAGTTTTATCAATTATACTGGTGGTTTCAGGCTGCGGAAAGTCAAACACTTCAGCAAGCGGGAGCACAGCTGCAGCTCAGACGCTGTCAAAGGATAATCCTGTTACCCTGAAGGTACTGGCAGATCAGGTACCGCATTCAGAACTGTTGGATTTTGTTAAGCCCAAGCTTGCCGAACAGGGTGTAAATATTGAAGTAACCATACTGCAGAATGATCATGGTAATGAAGATACGGATAATGGTGAATTTGATGTGAACTTTTTTCAGCATCAGCCTTACCTTGACTCTCTAAAGAAAGAAAAAGGCTATGATCTTGCCAATGCTGGAAATATCCATGTTGAACCTATCGGTTTTTATTCTGATAAGTACAAAACAAAGGAAGAAATTCCCGATGGTGCTGTAATAGGTATACCAAATGATGTAACAAACGAGTACAGAGCACTTAAAATTCTCGAAGCTAACGGTTTTATCAAATTAAAGACTGATTTGCCTGAACATGCGGCTACTGTAAAAGACATTGCCGAGTATACCAAAAAGATCGAGATAAAGGAAATCGATTCTGCCCAATTGATCAGACTGAAAGATGATTTCGACGGATACATAACAAATACCAATAAGATACTTGAAGCAGGAATTGATGCCAACACTGCATTGTTCAGAGAAGGCAAGGATTCACCCTATGCCAACATACTGGTTACCAAGAGCGGCAGAGTCAACGATCCTGCAGTTGTAGCCCTGAAGAATGCCTTAACAACTGAAGAAGTACGGAAGTTCATTGAAGAAAAATACAAGGGTGCCGTAATTCCTGCATTCTGATAATTCATATGAAGGGATGAGGTTAGCGTGAAAGACACATGTGGTAAGTCATTGTGACTTTCACGCAGCGAAAAGCCGCTAAGTGTCTTTTCATTACTATTTGTGTACGCGCTATGTGCGTAGATGGGAGATTAAAATGGCTGAAAGAATAGCAATAGCAAGTAGTGACGGCAGCAATATTGATCTTCACTTTGCAAAAGCAGCAAGCTTTTATATATACGAAATATTTGCCGGCAAATATGAATATATTGAGTATAGAAAACTTGATGCAGCAAACAGACACGATGAAATTGAGTTTGAGAGAACGCTAAAGGCTCTTGAAGATTGCAAGGCCATCATTGTAGCTCAGATAGGAAGAGGTGCTCTGGCTTTTGTAAATTCAAAGGGTATCAGGGTTTTTGAAGCACCTTATCCCATTCAAATGGTTTTGGAAAGGTTTATTGATAAGAATATTCTGAATAATTAGTGTCGCTGTTAACAGCGGAAGGGAGAGATCATTATGGAAAGTGAAATGTTAACCGAATCAGACATGCAAAGCATATTTAACACATTGTTAATACACGGAGGTATTGACGGGGACGAAAGGACAGGTGCTGTAAGCGTACCTATCTATCAAACCTCTACCTACAGGCAAATCGAGCTGGGACAACATAAAGGCTATGAATATTCAAGAACAGGCAATCCCACAAGGGAAGCATTGGAAGCACTTATCAGGGATCTTGAAGGGGGGCACGCAGGATTTGCCTTTGCATCGGGAATGGCAGCAATAACAGCAGTGCTGCTGTTACTGAAAAGCGGTGATAAGGTTATCATTTCAAATAATGTTTATGGGGGGACCTTCAGAGTTCTGGATAAAGTATTTAAAAACTTCGGGCTGGAGTATGAAATAGCTGATACCTCAAATTTAAAAGAAGTAGAAGAGAAGGTAAAACCAGGTGTTGCGGCCGTAATTGTTGAAAGTCCGGCGAATCCTCTGCTCACTATAACAGATATAAGAAAAGTATCTGAAATAGCCCGCAATTCCGGTGCGCTGACAATTGTGGACAATACCTTCATGACTCCATATCTTCAAAGGCCATTAGAGCTTGGAGCAGATGTTGTAATTCATAGTGCAACCAAGTATCTGGGAGGCCACAGTGATGTAATTGCCGGTCTTGTTGTTGTAAAAAGCAGTGAAGTAGCATCCAGACTGCAATTTCTTCAAAACGCAACCGGAGGAGTTTTACCGCCGTTTGATTCCTGGCTGCTGCTGCGGGGTATAAAAACCTTGTCTGTAAGACTTGACAGACATATTGAAAATACCCGGTATGTAGTTGATTTTCTCAAGAACCATGAGGGCGTGACCAGGATATATTATCCGGGTCTGGAGGACTCCGACGGATATGAAATACATAAAAAACAGGCTTATGGCCCCGGAGCCATGATATCCTTCGTACTATCGGAGGATTATGATATAAAACTCTTCTTCCGCAGCGTTGAATTAATTACTCTTGGTGAGAGCCTTGGAGGAGTGGAATCCCTGGTAAGTCATCCCGCAAGTATGACCCATGCGTCAATTCCATACGAAATAAGACAGAAGGTAGGTATTCTGGATAACTTAATCCGTTTATCGGTGGGTATCGAAGATAAGGAAGCCATTGTAAAGGACCTCGGAATTGCCTTTGAAAAGGCTAAGAGAAAGTGATGAGCATGAAAGAAAAGTTTATTATTACTTCGAGAATTTCATGCTTGAGAAAAGCCACAAGTGTCTTTTCATTACTATTTTCTTGTGCAAAGCACAAATAGGAGGTTCTTCATGAGGTATTACAATGACATCCGTGAACTTATCGGGAATACACCCTTGCTGAAACTTAACAATATAGGGATAAAGGAATCGGTTAATCTTTTCGCAAAGCTGGAGCTGTTAAACCCCGGTGGCAGTGTCAAAGACAGGATGGGAACTGCATTGATAGAGGATGCTGAAAAAAGAGGTGTCCTTAAGGAAGGCTCCACCATTCTGGAAGCCACAGCCGGAAATGCAGGGATAGGCATAGCCCTGGCAGCACTTAACAAGGGGTATAAAGTAAAATTTGCAGTTCCTGAGAAATTTTCAATAGAGAAACAGGTTATAATGAAAGCTCTAGGTGCTGAAATAGTTCAGACTCCACTGGAAAAGGGAATGGCCGGAGCCTTTGAAAAGGTTGAAGAGCTGTTGGAAACCATAGAGAACTCAGTGTGCCTCAGCCAGTTCACCAATCCGGCAAATCCCCAAATCCATTATGAAACCACAGGGCGGGAGATATATGAGGATCTGGAAGGACAGATTGATTATATAGTGGCCGGTGCCGGAAGCGGCGGAACAATTTCCGGTGTATTGAGATACATAAAGGAAAGGAATACAGCGGTAAAAGGTATACTTGCCGATCCGTTGGGTTCCACAATGGGTGGGGGGCTGCCGGGCTGCTACGGCATTGAGGGTATAGGGAATACCTTTATGCCTGAGACAATGGATAATTCCTTGATAGATGAAGTTATAAAGGTTAATGATGCTCAGGCACTGCAGGAAGTAAAGATGGTTGCTAAAAAAGAAGGGCTTTTAATCGGAACGTCTTCAGGTGCGGCGCTATATGCTGCAAGAGTAATTGCCGGGAGAGCAGAAGATGCAAACATAGTGGTGATTTTTCCTGACAGAGGGGATCGGTACATTAGTAAGAATATATTTTAGAGAGATAAAAAAATTGAATTTAGTAGGGATTTATCAAACGAATTAAAAATGTTGACTGGAAAACCAGAGACTGTATTTAAATGCAGTCTCTATTTTTTTATAAATTAACTTAACAAAATGAAAGAGGTGTACTTATGGGAGTTTCAGATTTGAGTTTTGATACCTTAAAGGTGAGAGCAGGCTATGACCCAAGGGAGCATAATTTTTCGGTTGCAGTTCCTGTGTACCAGACAGCTTCCTTCGACCTTGGTGATACCGACAGGGCCGGAAGATTATTCAGTTTTTCAGAGTTCGGCTATCTTTATACCCGTGTAGGAAATCCAACTGTGGATGTTCTTGAAAAAAGAGTTGCAGCTCTTGACGGTGCAGCAGCGGCAATTGCCGTTGGCTCCGGAATGGCAGCTGTAACCTATACCCTGTTTAATGTGGCCGAAGGCGGAGGAAGGGTCCTGACTACAGCCCAGGTTTATGGCGGTACCTTTGACAGCTTCAAAAAGATTTATCCAAATTTCAATATTGATATCGATCAGGTAGAGGACCTGGATAATCTTGAGGAATGGCGCAGCAAAATCAAACCTGATACAAAGGCCGTCTTTATTGAAACTATAAGTAACCCAAATGCAGCAATTGCTGATATTGAAGCACTTGCAGAAATTGCACATGAAAATGACATCCCGCTTATAGTGGATAATACCTTTGCCACACCATACCTTCTGAACCCGATAAAATATGGAGCAGATATAGTTGTGTACTCGGCTACCAAGGCTCTTAACGGTCATGGAAACGCAATTGCAGGACTCATACTGGAAAGCGGAAAATTTAACTGGGCAAATGGAAAATTTCCGCAATTTACAGCTCCCATATATATGTTCAGGGATTCAACAGGGCATGAAAGAAGCTTTCTTGAAGCCTTTGGATCTGCACCCTTCACAACCAGAGTCCGCATGAATTATCTTGCATACTTTGGTGCGGCACTCGGACCTTTTGATGCCTATCTCACTCTGCTTGGTCTTGAAACACTCTCTGAAAGAGTACAAAAGCAGGTTTCCAATGCGGAGAAAATCATAAAATATCTTGAAACAAAGGAAGAGGTAGCATGGGTTAGACATCCGGCTGCAAAGGACAGCAAATACAAGCTTCTGGCACAAAAATATCTTCCGAAGGGTGCAGGTGCAATTTTTAGCTTCGGTTTAAATGCAACTGAAGAGCAAATAAACAACTTTATCGATTCTACAAGCATATTCAGCTATCATGCAAATGTTGGTGATGCACGCTCTCTTATAATAAATTCGCCTAAAACCACTCATGGTGAGTTAACTCCTGAAGAACAGGAATTTGCAAAAATTCCGCCTGAAACACTCCGGTTGTCCATAGGCATAGAAGATGCAAATGATCTGATTGCAGACCTGGATAAAGCCTTTAAGAGTACTTTCTCCGATAAATCTGAAGATGTGGCATGAGTGTAAATTGATACATCTTAATTCCGGTAACACTTTAAATTTAAATAGAAAGGTATGATAAAATGAAAAACATTAAAAAAATTACGGCTCTTGCCTTATCTTTGGCTATCATGGCAGCAGGACTTTCCGCATGCGGCAGCAAGGACACTGCAGCCGGGAGTACTCAGGCAGCAGGCTCTTCAAGTTCAGCTGCTTCAACAGCAGCAGTCTCTTCTGCAGCAGGTTCTACAACGGCTTTACAGTCAAGCACAGAAAAATTCAAGTTTGGAAAATTGAAGATTCAGGCACTGGGAGGTGGAGCCTGTGGAGCTCCATCTTATGTTGCATTCGAAAAAGGCTTCTTTGCAGAGGAAGGTCTTGATGCGGAACTGGTCAGCGGAACACTGGATGAACTGAAAACCGGCCTGGTAACAGGTGAGTTTACTGTAACAAACGGTGACTTTCAATATTTCCCTTCAATTCAAGAGGGTATGGATTTAAAAATAATTGGGGGATTGCATAAGGGTTGTATCAGATTGGTGGTTCCGCCAAACTCACCGATTAAAACCACAAAGGATTTGAAAGGAAAGAGAATTGGTATTGATGAAATGGGGGGAACTCCGCAGTCAGTAGCAACAATCGTGCTTGCCAATGCAGGAATTGACCCCAAGACAGGAGTGACCTGGGTTGTATATCCTCTTGATCAATTGACGACAGCAGTAAAAAAGGGTGAAATTGATGCCTTTGCTGCCTGGGATCCGTTTGGAGTTCTGGCTGAGCAGAAGGAAGGCTATACAGCTCTGTCAGACATATCTACAGATCCTTTGTTTGCGGGAAAGAGCTGCTGCTTCCTGTATGCATCAAAGAAACAGCTGGATGAAAATCCGGAGAGAGTTGCTGCAATAGCCAGAGCATATAAAAAAGCGACTGAGTGGATAAAGGCTAATCCTGAAGAAACAGCCAAGCTGGAAATTGAGAAAAAATATGTTGCAACAGATGACTTAAACCTTCTGACACAATTGATAAAATCCTATGATTATGAGTATACCACCAACAATTCATATGAGGATATTAAATATTTTGTTGAACAGTTCAATAAAACCGGCTTCCTGAAGAAGGGAACGGATCCTAAACAATTTGCAGATCAGGTTTACTTTGACATCTTTAACAGATAAAGCGGCACATAAGAATATCGGCCCTGATGGCTTGCGTCAGGGCCGAAAAGCTAATAACCTCCATTATTCGTCTTATAGCGGATATGGGGAGTATTTTTTATCAATGTTTTGTGGCCGCTAGACGGCTCATGGAGGTTTAAATGAAAGAAGAAAATGTTCTTGAGCTTCCGGCAATACATGCCAGATCAAAAGAAAAAAACAAAGCAGGAAATACTTCAAGAATAAATAGTGATATGTATTGGAAAAAAGTATCCGGGATCTGGCCAATCCTGCAAATAATTGCTTTTATGGCTGCTTTGACGGTAAACCTGGTTTTACCGACCAAACAGCTGGTAGATGTAAAACCATATCGTATTTTTTTAATTATAGTAATAATCTTTTTTGTAGTAAGAAGTATCTACTCATTATTTAATAAAAAAGTTAAAGCGGCCAATAACCATCAGGCTCAGTTCTATTTCTCAGTAGGTGTAGTTTTAGTATTGTGGGACAGTCTGACAACCAAGACGAATTATCTTCCTCTGCCTTTCTTTCCAAGCCTGGCCCAGATTCTTCAGGTTATGGTGGAGGATGCCTATACCTTGCTTATAAGTACACTTTACTCAATGAGACTTTTGATAATCGGGTTTACTGCCGGTACAGCCATCGGGCTTGTTTCCGGTGTATTGATCGGCTGGTACAGACAATGGAATTACTGGCTGTTTCCGGTTATAAAAGTAATGGGAGTAATTCCGGCCACTGCATGGATTCCAATAACCATGTTTATTTTTCCCTCCAGCTTCTACGCTCAGATATTTCTGATAGTGCTGTGCGTCTGGTTTCCTGTTGCCTACATGGCAAGCGGCGGAATTGCAAATATTCAGAAATCCTATTTTGAAGCAGCAAGGACTTTGGGAGCAGATGAAAAATTTTTGATTTTTAAAGTGGCAATTCCCGGTGCAATGCCATCAATTTTTACAGGAATCTATACCGGAACAGGTGTTTCCTTTGCAACACTTGTAGTTTCGGAAATCATAGGAGCCAAGGCAGGCCTGGGCTGGTACATAAACTGGGCAAAAAGCTGGTCGAATTATGCAAAGGTTTATGCGTCCATTATAGTAATGGCCATTGTTTTTTCTATTGTAATGGCTTTGATCTTTAAAATAAGAGACAGGGTCCTAATCTGGCAGAAGGGGTTGTTGAAATGATAACAAATGCTTTATCAAAGGATTTATCAAAATCAGGTTATATCTCAATAAATCAGGTTAACAGGGTTTATACCGATGCTAACGGCAGCGAGACTGAAGCGCTTCAGGATATTAGCATTGATGTCAGACCCGGCGAATTCATATCGCTGATCGGTCCCTCGGGATGCGGCAAGACCACACTGCTGAGGCTGATCGCCGGCCTGGATCAAGCTCAGGGCGGAGAAATTACTCTGGACGGCGAACCTGTATCAGGTACCCATTATGAGAGAGGTTATGTATTTCAGCATGCAAATCTCTTTCCCTGGGAAACGGTTGAAAGCAACATAGCGGCAGGCTTAAAGGCAAGGAAGATATACAACGAGAAAAAAGCTGATGTTGCATATTTCATAGAGCTGGCCGGCTTAAAGGGTTTTGAAAAATCCTTTCCGCATCAATTGTCGGGCGGTATGGCTCAAAGAGCCTCCCTTGCCAGAGCCCTGATTAATGATCCCAAGGTTTTACTGCTGGACGAACCGCTGGGTGCACTGGATTCCTTCACCCGCTATGACCTGCAGGACAAAATTCTTGAGTTATGGTCTGAAAGAGGTACTACAACAGTCCTGGTGACACATGATGTGGATGAAGCGGTTTACCTGAGCGACAGGATAGTGATTATGACGCCCAGACCCGGTAAAATCGAAAGTGTCATAGACGTAAAACTGAAAAGGCCAAGGGCAAAAACCAGTGATGAATTCATTGCTTTGCGTACCGAAATCCTTGAGAGACTGCATCTGGTGAGCAGCAAAGCACCACTGGACTATTACCTGTAAAAGGAGGCATCGGGAGTGGAGCATTTATCACATATAGCTGATTTCTTTACCAGACTGTTTTCTCTTGAATATCTGCCTGCTTTGGGTGACAAGGTGGGGCTGGGGTTAATATTTGTCTTTGGAGTGCTTACATCCTTTCACTGCATTGGAATGTGCGGGGGACTTATATTGTCCAATAATATGGAACAGCGGGGTGTATCGCCGCTCCTAGTATATAATTTGGGGAGAGTGGTCTCATATACTGCTGTCGGAGGCATTGCAGGCAGTATTGGCCATGCTGTTAACCTTACCGGAGTATGGAAAGGTATAATTCCTGTTTTAGGCGGAACCTTTATGATTCTTCTGGCAGTTAAATATTTAAACATGTTTCCGGTATTACGAAAACTTAATATAAGATTACCTTCCTTTATTGCCAGAAAAATCTTTTCGGGAAAATATAAAAGCAATCTGGTAATTGGTTTGTTGAGCGGACTTATGCCCTGCGGACCTCTGCAGATGGTGCAGCTTTATGCACTGGGAACAAAAAGCGGGCCGGTCGGAGCAGTTTCTGCTTTTGTGTTTGCTCTGGGAACCATTCCTTTACTTTTTACCTTTGGATTAATAAATTTAACCTTGCTGAAAAAGCATGCAAGGGTTGTTACTTCATTGAGTGCAGTAATTGTTATAGTGATGGGGTTTGCAATGCTGGGAAGGGGGTTGGCGCTGGCAGGTGTTGACACCGGACTGCCCATTTTAAATTCAACTGAATATAAGGTTTCAGAAGTAAATCAAAAAGTCGGAAGTGAAGTAAATCAGGAGCTTGAACCAAATTCAGATCAGGGTAATAATCATGATGACCTGTCTGAACTTAAGGACAGCATCCAAATAATTGATACAGAAGTAAAAGCCTATGAATATCCTGCAATCATTGTTAAAAAAGGAATTCCGGTCAGGTGGAATCTGAAGGTCGATAAAGAGAATCTAAACGACTGCAATAATGAAATTATAATTCCGGATTTAAATATTGAAAAAAAATTACAGCCCGGAGACAATATTATAGAATTTACACCTTCTGAAACAGGAGAACTGGTTTATACCTGCTGGATGGGAATGATCAAAAGTAAAATAAAGGTTATAGATTGAATAACTTACAGAATGAGTTCTAAACTCAATCAAATGGTTAATCCATGTGTTTATAAGGAGAATTATCATGAAAAGCAAAAAATTATTAATATTTTTAGTGGTTTTACTATCACTGGCATTTAGCAATATTATTGTTCTGGACAGCATAAATGCAGCTTCAGGCGGTTCCTCAGCCGGCAACAAGGTTTGGGGGTACATATATAAAGGAACGTTAAACTTAAAAAACAACAAATATGGTATTGAAATAGTAAATAAGGATGGAACTAATAAATTTGTGGTATTTGATGCCAATGGTCAAAAGCTTGCAAAAAATCTTGTTAAATCAGGCAGTCTTAAAACCGGGGCAGCCATCAGTGTAAACGGAATTATTAAAAATAATTCCGTTCAGGTCAAATCCATAACTGAGATAATCCCAAAGGAACAGACTTTTACCGGCTGGCTGGGAGATTCCGATTGTACTCCGCATCTGAAGGAGCCATTTGAAATGGGGACTTCATGTCTCAAATGCCCCAAATGTGAGGCAAGCGGATATGGTATTTCAGTTAAACAGCATGATGGCAGCTATAAGTTTTACAAATTTGACGAAAAGGGAAACAAAATCTCGAAGGAAGATATAATTGCAAAAACCACCTCCGAAAAAGTACCTGAGATAACTGTTAAAGGTATACTGGAGGGGAATATTATCAAAGTGACCTCAATTTCTTTAAAATAATGTAA
>JAQSXC010000335.1 GCA_029266335.1 Eubacterium sp.
GATACTATCGTACAAATGGCACCAAAAAAGGTTGTGTATGTCTCCTGCGATCCGGCAACACTGGCACGAGATTTAAAGTATCTGTGCGGTAGAGGGTATCAGGTTAAAAGAGTGCAGGCGGTGGATCAGTTTGGACATAGTGTGCATGTGGAGACGGTTGTTCTTTTGTCTAGGTAAAAACCGAATGATAGGTTTGAGGTTGATGTGGACTTGGATGAGTGATGCAACGCCTGCCAAGACATTTCAAGAACTTCATAATGAGTTGTTTGCAGAATATAATTGCGGCCAAGGATTCAGATTTAGCAATGTTTTAGATGAATTTAATGGATTTGATTAGGGAATGGAGAATTATATTACAAATGATACACAGCAAGGGCATTGACAACTCTTCAGTTTATGAACGGATACGGGGTATATGATGAAGAATGATAATGATTTGTTTTTTACATGTAGCTTGATTGAATATATAGGGCGTGTATGCAGACTACAAAGAAAGCAAGTGGTAGAGTATTTAGGAGTTGAGTATCTAAAACGAATATATAAGTATGCAGGTACACTTCATTGTGAACCCATGGAAAAAGTTGCAAATGATTATATTGAGATGAGAAAGATAACAAATGGAGACTTCGATAATATAAAATCCTGCAAATACGAAGTGCCTGATTATTGGACAATAGGAAAAGTTTATGGACGACTTATTGAAGATGTGGCAGGAAATGAAATTGTAGAGACACTAATAGTGGTTTATGGTTCATGGATAAGTGAAGCTATTTCAAATTATAATTCCGATTTTTATTATCAATCCAGAGAGTATATCTGTAAATGTTATCTGGAAGGAAAAATGATATAAGATAAGTGGATACATTAGAAGGGATAAGAAACAAATAAAGATTTCAAATCCGGGAACACTTAGAATAACAAATGAAGAATTCCTTGCAGGCGGGAATTGCGATCCTCGTAATCCAGTTTTAATTAAATTATTCAACTGGGTTAGCGTTGGCGAACGTGCTGGAGTGGTCCAATAACAAAATATATAATAAAACAGTAGACATTTTAACTTGCAACCAATATAATTGCAAGGGTCTCTAAGGGTCTCGATATATGTCTCAAAGGTTATCTTTAATTAAAATATCCCTGAAATCCAGTTGAGAGGACTTCGGGGATATTTCATTAGCACATTTCCTTATATAATTTATCTAAGTAGGCAATTAAATTATTTGTATCGTTATTTTTAGAAATTTCTTTGCTATATTCAACAACAAGCTCATGGGAAGCTTGTAAATCACAGTTCATAAAACCATCAGGTTTTGATGAAAATAAATCTATATAACGAATGTAGTCATCTTTCCCAATCAGATGATACAGGGCACGGAAGACGCTTTCCATATAAATGGTAATTCTGGCCAAATCAGTATGTGACTGACAGTAGTAGTATTCAAGGTTTAATTCGTGCATATCATTTTCTTTGTTTTTGGTCATCTTTTTTCTTTGCTCTAAAAATAAATCTTTTTTTTCTAATAATTCTCGGAATATTAATGCATAGTAGAGTGCTTCTGAAAAAGGAAGTTGAAGTTGCAACAAGGTATTAGTAGTTGTAGTATTTGGAAAATCTTTTTTTGAAAAGAAAGCATCAAAATTCGTATCTTCATCTATGGAGTCATTATCTTCCACGTCATCAAAAGCATGCTCAGAATCATACATATCATTCAATTTGTCAACAATTTCTGATTTTTCTTCAAACCATTCTTCTGGTATTCCGTTATATTGTTCGTATAGTTCTCGTTTTCCTTCCTGCGCTTTTCTAAGTTCATAGCAAAGCCCAAGTAGTGATTCACAAATTGCCTCATAGCCAGGGAATGGACATGAGTTTTCTATTCCATAGTCACCGGTAAATTTGGATATTGCAAAATAGAGTCGATCAAAATCCCAAAAATCTCCTCGCAAGATTACGTTATTGTAATCACCCATTCCGACTGTTAACATAATTTTTTTCCTCCTTTGATTTATCAAATATTGATTTGTTTAATTGCACATGGCGTACTTTTTTATCTTCTTGCCTGTAATAACCCGCTTCTTCGTATTCTCTGATTTTTTCCTGAACGTATTTATTTACAATGGTGTAACCACAAGTGCATCCTTCGGAAACAAGCCAATCAAAGACGGTACTGGCATAAATTTTTTCTGCGGAAAGCCATAAGTCAATTTGTTGTTTGTACGGATCCAAAACAGAATTGAATGGTCTTTGCTCTAAGTTGGATAGGGGTAGATTAAGTTGAACATATCGTTTTGCAGTACGTACATCAATCTGATATTTGAGGGAAACAGCTTTATATGTCATTCCGTTTAAGTAATCTTGGCGGATTGGATGTGTTTTCTCGTTTGACATGGTTCTTCATTCCTTTCATAATCCCATTATAAATAACAAAGAGGGAAGAGACAATGACATCATGTGTGTAATTTTATTTATTGATTTTGCCTGATAATAAAAGCTATTGTTCCAGTTGCAAAGTTATTTGTGTATTTTTTTTGTTTTTGTTGGCATATCCTTTGGTAAATTCACTCTTCACATTTCGGCAAAGAAACAACTTAAGAGCAGATAGAATATTGATCTTCAATAGAGTAATGACTCCCAGATTTATTATAAATAATTCTGGGAGTTTATTATTGTATCCCGGTACAATAAAACCACCTGCTATGCAGGTGGACCCTAATTAGCTTTAGCTTCAAGTAAAAAACCTCCTATGCTATAATTAGTATAGGTTC
>JAQSXC010000006.1 GCA_029266335.1 Eubacterium sp.
AATATTTTCCCGGCAACCTTTTCATTTATTCCATCCACTTCAAGCAATTTTGACACATCTGCCTTTTTTATTGCTGCCAATGATTTGAAATGTTTTAAAAGTGCTTTTTTTCTGGATTCTCCGATTCCATCTATTTCATCAAGCTCAGAATGGGTGTATCTTTTCTCTCTGAGCTTTCTATTATATTGTACTGCAACACGGTGTGTTTCATCCTGTATCTCGGTAATTAATCTCAAAAGCGGCATATTTGAGGCCATATCGTATTCGCTGCCCTTGTAAACAAGTGCTTTTGTACGGTGCCGGCTGTCCTTTGCCATTCCTGCTATTACCAGTTCAAAGCCCAGCTCATCAACAACCTGCTGCGCCGCACCCACATGTGCAAGTCCTCCATCCACGAGAATGAGGTCGGGGAGTTTTGAAAACTTGGTCTGTTCTGTTTGCTCCTCAGTTTCCTTCTTTGCTCTCGAAAGTCTTCTGAACAGTGTTTCCTGCATACTGGCATAGTCGTTCTGTTCCAATACAGACTTCATCTTGAACTTTCTGTATTCATCACGGGCCGGTCTTCCTTTCTCAAATACCACCATTGAGGCTACGATTTCAGAAGAACCCGTGTTTGATATATCATAAGATTCTATCCTGTCAGGAATACACTCCAGTCTCAGAACTTTGGTTAATTCCTTCAAACCCTCTTCATGAACCGAACCCTCCCGTTTAAGCCTCTCACCATACAGCTTCAATGATATTTCAGCATTCTGGGAGACCATTTTCACCAGTTTGACCAGCTCGCCTCTTTGGGGAATTCTCAGATTTACCTTAAAGCCTCTTTTTCCGGTTAGCCACTGCTCAATAATTTCACTGTCCTCAATTTCCTGCTGCAGCACTACCTCTGAGGGCACAAATTGCACAGTATTATAAAATTGCTTGATAAAGGTGGAAAGTGAATATTTTACATCCTCACTACCTTCACCCTCAAAAACAAAGTGCTCTCTTCCCACAACTCTGCCGTTCCTGACAAAGAAGACCTGAATACACAGGTCGGTGACATTCTGTGCATAGCCGATAATATCCCTGTCCTGCCCGTCGGTGGACAATACCTTCTGAGCTTCTGAGAGCTGAACAATGCTGTTTATCTTGTTTCTCAGCTGAGCCGCCTTTTCAAACTCCAGATTCTGCGCGGCAGTGTCCATCTGACTCTTAAGATCATTTAGAATCTCATCATATTGTCCGCCCAGGAAGGAACATATCTTTTTCATCATATTCCTGTATTCTTCTTTGTTCACCTCACCCTGACAGGGCCCAAGACATTGCCTGATGTGAAAATTCAGACAGGGTCTGAATTTCCCTATATCTTTGGGAAGGTTCTTGTTGCAGGTTTTTATGGGAAAAAGCTTTTTAATGGTATCTATAGCATCATTGACGGCAAATGCACTGGAATATGGTCCGAAGTATTTTGCTCCATCCTTTTCAACACGACGTGTCTTTAAAATCCTTGGATAGCTTTCATTCATTGTAACCTTTATATAAGGGTAATGTTTATCGTCCTTTAAAAGAATGTTATATTTGGGTTTGTACTTCTTTATAAGATTGCATTCCAGCATCAGGGCTTCAACTTCAGTATCAGTAACAATGTACTCGAATTCATGAATTTTTGAAACCATTGCACAAACTTTCGGAGGATGATTTGAGGATTGCTGAAAATACTGCCTTACCCTGTTTTTCAGCACAACTGCCTTGCCGACGTAAATGACAATACCATTAACATCCTTCATTATATATACACCCGGCTTATCGGGCAGTTTTTTTAATTCTTCCTGTATGTCAAACATCGTATTCTCCATCTGCGTGCCGGGCACGCTGGCAAAAAGTAATAAATACGCTTGCTTTTTAAAGCATGAAATTCAGAACATTCTTCAAAACATCTTATAGTTCTTAATTTTCATGCTTTTGACCTCTGATTATAGCAACCATAATTTCTTTAACATAAACAAAAAGTGGTTTATGCAAAAACCACTTTCTTTTTGCAAAAGCCACTGCTGTTTTTTTACATATTTAAATATGAACGTAATTACAATTCAATTAAAATCCAGTGGAAAAATATTCAGAAATCTCTCTGGATGCTTTTTCTTCGTCTTCTCCATCAGTAATGATAGTAATCGTAGCCTGTCTCTCAACGCCAAGAGAAAGTAAACCCAGAAGGCTTTTTGCATTAGCTCTTCTCTCTCCCTTTTCAAGCCAGATACTTGAGCTGTATTTTGATACCTTTTGTACAAGCAAGGCTGCCGCTTTTGAATCTAACCCTGATGGACAATTTATAACAACTTTATTTGAAATCATCTTTCGCTCCCCCGTCTATTGTACTTGACAATGTATAATAGTATTATACCAAATAAAAGCTATACAAATCAAACTCTGAAAATATTATATTTCATTTAGGATAAATTTATCAAGGGCTTACGAAATGTTTATGTGTTTTTTATAAAAAATTGCCCAAAACTCAGTTCAAATAAGGTTAAGTTTGCCCATCTTTTCTGATTAGTCCGGTGTTTTTGCCGAAGCCTGTATCAATTACTGTTCCTATTCCGAAGGAAGCAAGAGATAACTCAACAATTACAAAGCATATTCCATAAATCATAAGAGCTATATACGAACCTGTCGGAATAAATATCAAAGGTACAATTTTAATAATACTTATAAGAATATGTCCTACAAAAAACTCCAGATATATGGCAGATCTGTCGTAATTATTTTTAAATATAACGGTTCCAAGATATATACTGCCTATTATGTCAGCCAGCATAATTACCAGAATATATAGTACCGGAGCCACCAGCAGGAATATAAAAAATGCAAGTACAATAGTAAGACTGACTACTATCAACGCTCCAAGAACCATTCTCCTTGACAGGGCTTTACCAATGGAATAGGACATGGATCTGAACCTGGAGGTGAAAATAGTTATTAGTAAAAGTCCGGCAACCAGCGTAAACAGAGAGCTGACTATCAACGTATTTAAAATAATACCATTTGACTTAAACATTGATATAAAGTCAAAGTTTATTGTCATTTTGGTGCCGCTTATTTTAACCCCTTCAGCTTTTTGAAGTTTTCCCACCGATACAAGATTTCCGCTTATCTCGGAATTCTCTTTCAGGTATAGCTCTCCAAAGGCTGAAACAACATCTCCGCTTACATTACCATTAATGGTGGCTCTTCCGAATACTACTATTATACTGCCATTTACATTGGAATTTATATCGGCAGAGCCAAGAACGACTGTAACATTCCCACAGCTTGTGTCGGCAATGGTTTTTTCTTCAAAAATAATCAGATTACTTATGGTCAGGTCATTTTTTGCAGCTGATACAAGACCTGGTACAAACAATGTAAACAAAACAAGAAATACTGTTATTTTTATACCTTTACTCATTGTGCTGCACCATTACCCTCTCTGACCATTCTGAAGAACACACCCTGAATGACCAGCAAAAGGATTCCAAGTAAAATGTAAGCATAGTAATAGGTTTTGTACAGTGATGCCGTAACACCCATTACTGCTATCCCTATACCTTTTACCATTGTAACAGCGGCAGACAGGAATTCCTTGGCGATTTCAGTAGCAATTTGCACATCCTGATAAAGCGCAAGGGGATGTTTTACAGCTTCCCACAATATCCCGCCAAACAAAATCACAAAAATGAAGGAAACTGCAACTAACAGGATATTATAAACAAAGTCATTTTGCTGAGTTGGTTTGGAATACATAACTGTTTCTTTTTCTATCCTGCTCATAACTTGTAGTTCAAAGTCCTCAGGAGGCTCAATTGCTGAGTCTTGTTCTATTTCCGAAAAAATTTCCTTAAGTGATAG
The DNA here is from genome assembly GCA_029266335.1 of Eubacterium sp. Classification (GTDB taxonomy): domain Bacteria; phylum Bacillota; class Clostridia; order Acetivibrionales; family DSM-1351; genus Ruminiclostridium. Next base: position 3,868 of record JAQSXC010000006.1, read on the forward strand.
AAATTCTTCAGAACACTTGGTGCAGGTCCTAATATGCTGCTTCAATAGTGCCTCTTCAATATCGTTGATATTCCTATCGAAGAATTTCATCATTAAAACTTGAGATTCATTACATTTCATAATACCTCCTCCTTTCTTGCACTATCAAGCTTTTCCTTTAACATAAGCCTGGCTCTGTATAGCCTGTTCTTTATAATTGACATGGGTTCATTCAGCACCTTTGTCATTTCTTCATAAGACATTCCGTTATTATGAAAGAGTACTATAAGTATTCTATATTTTTCAGGTAATTCATTAATAGCTTTTTTAATTAATTGTGACCTTTGTTTTTTTATCAAGGTCTGTTCAGGTGTATCAATATCGCTCGAAACTCCAATAGCATCATCCAGTGTAACAGTATCCTGCTTTTTCTTTCTTAAGGTGTCCAGACACAAATTAGAAGTAATCTTTACAATCCAGGTTGACATTTTGTATTCGGGATTATATTTTTCAAGAGACTTGTACAATCTGATAAAAACCTCTTGAGATACGTCATTGACTTCTTCTTTATCCGATATCATCTTGTAGACTACACTGTATACCAGTTTTTTATATCTGGTTACTATTTCTTCAAACGCACTACTATCACCGTTTATACATCGTGATACTAGTTCTGCATCTGTAAGCACCAAAGCTTGATACACCCCCTTTCACATTGCAATATATAATAGTTACGCTGAAAACTGTAATATGTCTGAAATTATTTTTTCCTTTTTAAGGTGTTCATTACTGTTCTTGCATATCTCTCCAGCTTACTGTTGACAAGATAATTAATGGTACCTTTTTTGTAATAGCCATTAGAATCCTTATTTCCAGCCTCCAATCCTGTTAATAATTGTATACCCTGGTCAATGGAAGCAACAGGATAAATATGGAACAACTTCTTACGAACCGCATCCAGCACTTCTTCATTCAAAACCAGATTTTTGACGTTCTGATGCGGTATTATAACTCCATGCTTCCCGTCAAGTCCCCTAAGTTTGCACAATTCAAAGAAGCCTTCAATCTTATATGAAACTCCACCTACAGGCTGTATTTCTCCCTTCTGGTTTACCGATCCCGTTACTGCAATATACTGCTTGATAGGTACCTCAGAAAGGCTGGACAGTATTGCATATAATTCCGCACTAGATGCACTGTCCCCGTCCACGCCTCCATACAATTGTTCAAAACACAGGCTGGCAGTCAGGGATAAGGGGAAATCCTGAGCATATTTCTGTCCTATGTATCCGCTTAATATGAGAACTCCCTTACTATGTGAGGTTCCACTCAGATCAACCTCTCTTTCAACATTCACAATACCGCTTTCACCTATATATGTTGATGCGGTAATTCTTGAAGGCTTTCCGAAAGAGTAGTCTCCCATGTCCATTACTGTCAAACCATTGATCTGTCCTATCTGCTCTCCATCGGTATCTACTATGATTGTACCGTCATTCAGCATTTCCAGCATTTTTTTATCCAGCCGGTCACATCTGGCAGCCTTTTCAACTATTGCCTGCTTCACATGCTTCGACTTTACGGACCTGGCACCGTCATCTTCAGCCCACATACATGCTTCGCAAAGTATTTCCACTATGTCATTGAATCTGGTGGAAAGTTTATTCTGATCCTCCACAAGCCAGGAAGCATATTCCACAACCTTTGCCACACCCGATTTATCAAAATGAAGAGTGTTTTCTTTTCTGCAGAAACCGCTGATAAAAGCAGCCAGCTTGAGAATATTATCCTCGCTCCTATTCATTTCTTCATCAAAATCCACTTTTACTTTGAACAGCTTTCTGAAATCCTCTTCATATTCGTACAAAAGCTGATAAATGGAAGTATTCCCAACCAATATAACCTTTATATCAACCGTGATAGGCTGTGGTTTAAGAGCAGGAACCGCTACAACACCGGACTGGTCCTTCATGTTTTCAATGTTTATTTTTTTGGTCTTCAGAACCCTGTTTATTGCTTCATATGCCTGAGGATTGCCAAGGACATCCTTAGCCTGAAGAATGAGATATCCTCCGTTTGCCATGTGAAACAAACCGGGTTTTATTTTTGTATAGTCTGTTGATACTGAACCAAATTCGCTGTCATATTCAATCTTTCCAATAAGGTTCGGATATGTTGGATTAAAGTCCACAATTACAGGTGCACCCTTGAGGCTGCTGTTATCAACCAGTACGTTGACTTTGTATTTGTATACCGGAGTTTCTTCCTTTTGCATGAAGGGAATAATAAATTGAGGCTGTTCCTCACTAACCTCCTCTTCCCTGAAGTCATCCAGATTATCGAGAATATCCTGCTGAATACTGTCAAGATATTCTTCAATGACACTGAACTTTTTATATTTTACCTTCAGATCATTCATCTGCACTCCAAGTGCCAGAAGAGCTATTTTGTTTTCCCACTGTGAAACCTTCTGCTTGGTTTCCTTGTCGTTGTTTTTCAATTTCCGGATTATATCAAGAGTGTCCTGTTGCAGGATATTTGTCTTCTCATTGATTTCCACCTTTATATCCTCATCCAGTGTGTCGAATTCCTCTTCGCTGATAGTTTTACCTTCAATTATAGGTAAAAAATATATTCCCGAGCTGCCTGTATTTACCTTGAAACCGTGTTGTTCAGCATCATGGCTCAGCTTGTTCAGAAGCTCATCCTTTTTGCTTTCGTACTCCTCCATAATTTCGGCTTTTTCTTTTTCATACTGATCATTATCAAAGGCATTTACTATTTCCTGCTTGATAATCTTCACAAAAGCTTCCATATCGGCCTGAAATTCCTTGCCCATACCTGAGGGAAGATTTATAGCCATAGGCTGATTGGGTTTGCTGAAGTTGTATATGTAGCACCAGTCATCCGGAACCTTCATGGTTGAGGCTATTTCATTTACAATCTGCTTTGCAAAGCTGGTCTTGCCTGTACCGGTGGGACCTGACATATATATATTGTAGCCCCTCATTTTCATCTTAAGTCCAAACTTCATTGCCTTGGAAGCTCTCTCCTGTCCTATAATTCCCTCATAAGTATTTAATTCAGCTGTAGTTTTGAAAGGGAATATGGCTTCACTGCATTTATTATCCAAATCTTTATAAGTTAGTTCCTTTGGTTTCATATTAACCTCCTAAGCCATGTTATGGCTTTGAGCCGTATAGCCGGCCATAAATTCAACAGGTTAGTCTGACAGACCAGCTTCCGGATCTATCAAGCTAACCCTTCTATATCCGTAATCAATAGCGGTAAATTAATTGAGTTTTCAGGTTTACCCCTGGTATCTCCACATAATAAGGGCATCCTCTCCAGTATCCGAGTAATAGCCCTTTCGTACTCCCTCCGCCTTAAACCCGTAATTTTCATACAACTTTATTGCAGGAAGGTTGCTCTTTCTCACTTCAAGTGTCAGGTTCCTGACTCCGTTCAGTTCACATACTTCAAGAAGCTTATCCATTATACGCGAACCAGCTCTGCAGCGTCTGAATTCAGGATGAACTGCAATATTTGTTATATGCCCTTCATCAAAAATCTTCCATAAGCCACCGTAGCCGATTACTTCATTACCTGAAACCGCAACCACGTATATTGCCATTTGGTTAGTGGTAAGTTCATCAATAAAAGCACTTCTGGACCAGGGTATTTTAAAGCTCAGATTTTCAATGACCATTACACTGTCCAAATGCTCTTTGGTCATTTTTATTACTTCAATATTATTAACCATTCCTGTTACCTTTCAGCTTCTCTTTCGGCCTGTGACTTTCTTAAATAGAAAGGAACCATATCATAGCAGCTCTCCAGCTTACCTGCTTCAAATGCCTTGCCTGCCAATACTGCTACAGATGCAGCTCTTGCCGCAACAGCATTGGATGGTGCCAGGCCCGCTCTGCCGCCAAGCCTTTCGGAAAAATAGTCCTTGTGCATTCCTGCAGCATCGCCAAGGAAAAGCACATCTCCTTCCATAGCATCTAAAATATCGGCTAATTCATTAATATGTATTCCCAGGTAGTCTGTGAGCCTTTCCAGCTTATCTCCTGAAAATTTATATACAGCCGTAAACACCTGATTGTTTCTGGCGTCAATAACAGGACATAATATGGCTTTTGACAGGGGAAGATTGTATGCCAGCGCATCCAGAGTGTGAACACTTATCACAGGCTTTTGTGCTGCAAAAGCCATGGCTTTGACTGTGGTGACGCCAATACGGAGACCAGTAAAGGAACCAGGGCCGACAGACGCGGCAAAAGCATCCATGTCAGTAGCTTTTAACCCTACTGCCTCAAGAAGAGACTGAATCATTGGCATTAACCTCTGAGAATGGGTTTTGCCTTTATTACAGCTGTATTCACCTATTATGATCCCATCCTCCAGTATTGCTGCAGTGGCAACATTTGTAGATGTATCTAAAGCAAGAATTCGCATAATTAACTACTCCTATACTGATATCATTTCTTCACACTATTGCAATAAAGCCTCATAGCCGGAATATTTCTGTCCTCTGAAATCCACAGATATTACTCTGATATCAAGGCCTTTCTGAAGATTTTTTTTAATATCCACCTTTATTATTTCCCCGGGAAGTATTTCTGAAATCAACTCCCCCCATTCTACAATAGTAATTCCGTCTCCGCTTATATATTCGTCAAACCCGATGTCGAACATTTCGTCGGGATCAGCAATTCTATATACATCAAAATGGTAAAGAGGATACTTCCCCTGATATTCGTTGACCAGAGTAAAAGTTGGGCTTGTTATATATGAGTTTATACCTAGTTCTTTTGCTATCCCGTTTGTCAGAGCTGTTTTTCCTGTACCCAGGTCGCCGGACAGACAAATAACATCTCCGGGTTTAAGTATTCTCCCCAACTTTTTTCCAAACTCAACAGTCTCTTCAAAAGACTGCGTTTCAACATTAATCATTGCTTACCCTTTCGTATACGACAGCCCCGTTTATAATTGTCTTCTGTACCTTTGTTTTTAATTCCAAAGGGTCTCCATCATATATAACTATATCGGCATCCTTGCCATTTTCAATTGAACCAACTCTATTGCCAATTCCAACTATTTCAGCAGCATTTATTGTTATTGCCTTAAGAGCTTCTTTTGGTTCCATTCCTTCACGGACGGCAATAGAAGCACAAAGGCACAAATGCTGAACCGGAACACATGGGTGATCGGTCATAATCGCCAGCTTGATTCCCTGCTTCGAAAGTATGCCCGGATTCTTCAGGTTCTGGTTTCTCAACTCAGGCTTGGACCGGTCGGTAAGCATCGGACCGACAATAACAGGAAGTCCCGATTCCAAAAGCAAATCTTTTATAAGATAACCTTCGGTACAGTGTTCCAGCGTAATATTCAAATCAAATTCTTTTGCAATCCTCATTGCGGTTATAATATCATCAGCCCTGTGAGCATGGGCTTTTAAAGGGATCTCCTTGTTTAGCACCTGTACCAGGGATTCAAGCTTGAAGTCAAATTCAGGTTTATCAAGTTCTTCCGTATTCTTTCTGTATTCTTCCCAAAGTTCTTTATATTCTTTGGCCTTAAACAGATTTTCTCTTAAAATGGCGGCAGTTGCCATTCTTGTCATTGGTGACAGATGCTTTTCATTGTATACAGTCTTTGGGTTTTCACCAAAAGCTACCTTCATGGCAACGGGTTGTTTTATTATCATTTCATCCACACATCTGCCGAAGGTCTTAAGGGCAGCAAACTGGCCGCCGATAACGTTTGCGCTTCCGGGACCGGTTACAACTGACGTAACCCCACTTTCATAAGCTTCAACAAATGCCCGGTCGGCATGGTAAACAGCATCAATGGCTCTCAGCTGAGGTGTGACAGGGTCGGTGGATTCATTTCCGTCGTCCCCTTCAAAACCTATGGCATCCTCCCACATTCCGATGTGGCTGTGTGCATCAATAAACCCTGGTAACACATAGCCTCCTTTGGCATCAATTTTCGTTACATCTGATGTCAAACCGGCCTCAATCTCGCTTAAATCATTGCCTACAGCTATTATTTTATCTTTATCGCATAAAATATATCCGTTACTATAATCTACATCTGTCATTGTCATTATTTTTCCATTATATATTAAAAGCATAAAACCCCCATATTATAAATATTTTTTGATAATGCTGAAATTTTTTAAAATTTATATTGCCGGTTATATTAATAGAAACAAATCCTTCCTTATATTATATAACCCCGCAAACTTTTTCGGCATTATTAATTTTATTATATTATAACGCATTGGTTCAATAGAAACTTTTTCGATAGTAAAAAAATCTCCTTACCTTGCGAAAATTAAAATATGCAATACTTCATCAAATATCTTTTATATTTGCCTATATCCCGGTTATATATCACCATATTTTGAATATATTTATATTAAGAACAAAAATCTTCTCACTTGGTTATAAGAAGTAGCTTAAGATGATTTACATAAATAGCCTTGTGGAAAGCATCTAAGAATCAACACCTTCCGGAGCTTTTAAATGTTGCCGCTCCATCAGCAACAAAGATGGTTCAAAAAATCATTAAACTTGGTCTGCTGAATTACAAAAAATATGGAATTATCTCTCTGACTGAAAATGGAATTATCTCTCTGACAGATTACGGACCATAAATAGGTAAGTTCCTTTTGGAGCGGCACAATCATTCAGGAGTTTTTATTAAAATTCTCATAAACATCCTGAAACTTAAATGTAGAGTGAAATTATTAAACTTAATACTTAAAATAATGTTCAACATTAAATTAATATTTCTGCGGAGATTAATAAAAACATAAAACTCCAAAGGCATACCGGGTAACATCAGATAGATTGGCTTTACATTCAACTATGGGATTCGCCGGTATGCCTTTGTTTTCCTTCCGGTAAAAACCGTATTAATAATGCAGGTATGATTAAATTAATGAAATGCATAAAAAAAAGTTCATTGTTAATTGATTTCATAATTCTATAATTAGTGATAGAAGTTAATGAAATAAGGCTTTTACGGGGGTGCATGTCATGTTGAACTGCAGTTATTGTGATTATTATTCAGCAGAAAAAGGAAAAAAGGTCTGTCAATTTGCAGATCATTTGTTTATAAAAAATCCGGCTGATCTGAAGAATTATCCCTGTGAGGATATGAGTTATGATGAATATTTATCCAAACAGGACAAGAAAAATGTTATAGAGATTGTAGCCTGAAATAATAGTGTATGTTTTTATGCCATCTGTTCCCACAGGTGGTATTTTATTTATTTTTCAGATATAATATCGGCTGCTGAAAAACTTCGCAGCCGATATTATAAAATTAATTATAAATATGCCGAAATTCCCTTGCATGGATTTTCCAGAGGAAAATACTCCAACCCCACGTGGCCGTTATATCCGGTATCATCGATGGCCTTAATAACTTCCTTATAATTTATCTCCCCGAAATACAGCTCATTTCTTCCAGGATTTCCTGCAGCATGGAAATGCCCTATTTGCTTAATGTTAGCTTGTATATTTCTTATCAGATTACCTTCCATGTACTGCTGATGGTAAATATCATAAAGAAGCTTCACACATGGGCTGCCGACTTGGTCTACAATATTGAAGCCTTCCAGGGAACTATACAGGTAATAACCCTTATGATCCACCAAAGTATTAAGTGGTTCTACCAATAATGTAATATTGGCTTCCTCAAGTAGAGGAGCACACAATTTCAGACCCTCGACCAGATTCTTATGCTGTATTTCACGCGAGATGCCAATATCATTTCCGACTTGTGTAATCAACTTCCTGCAATCAAGAAATTTGGCCGTCTCAATGGATGCCTTAAGGCCCTCCAGATAATCTTCCCTCTTTGATGGATCAACCAGACTCTCAAATTTTGTACAAAAAGTAACAAGCTCAAGATCCAACTGTTCTTTTGCCGATTTTACAGCATTGACATCCTTATCCCACCAGGACCAGAATTCAAAGGATTTAACTCCTAACAAACTAATTGCTTCCATACTCTTTATAAAATCTTTTCCGCTAAAAAGTGCATCAATACAAACTGACATATTCATAAAATCCTACCCCTTAATCAACTACTAATAATATATTTTCCGCTATATCAGAATATTAGTCATTAATATCAACTTTACAGCTTGTTGCCTGCTTTATCAACTGTTTCAGCTGATTTATCAATGTTTTTCATATGATTATAGCTGTGATTTCCGGGTTTTACAAGTGTGATTTAGTTCTGATTTTAAGTTTCAGACTTTTTTCTTCTTGACTTTTACCTAAGGGCAAGGTTTAGAGTAAGACCAAGCCAATAAAATATAATAGATTTTATAAAAGGAGGCAAAACAATGCAGGGAGCATTAAATAAAAATAATGTCCTGGAGGTTCATGGTCTTACCAAGTCATACGGAAGCACAGAAGCAGTCAAAAATATAGCTTTTACGGTAGCTGAAGGAGAAATCTTCGGACTTTTAGGCCATAACGGAGCCGGCAAAACAACCACTATTGAGTGTATTCTTGATACCAGAAAACCTGATTCGGGTGAAATATCACTTCTTGGACTCAAAATCAGTAAAGACCGTAAAAACATTTTCCAGCAGGTTGGAGTCCAGATGCAGGAATCCCACTTTCAGGATAAAATAAAGGTCTGGGAGTGCTGCAGTGCAACAGCAGTCTTATATTCAAAACCCCTGGATTACAATCAGCTTTTAAAGGATTTTTCTCTATATGAAAAGAGAAATAACTATGTATCAGAATTATCAGGGGGACAGCGACAGAAGCTTTCTGTACTGCTGGCATTAATTCCTGATCCAAGGATTCTTTTTCTGGATGAATTGACTACAGGCCTGGACCCAAAAGCCAGAAGGGATATATGGATGTATCTGCACAGGCAGAAGGAGCATGGAAAAAGTATTTTGCTGACTTCTCATTATATGGATGAAGTTGAAAACCTGTGTGACAGGATTTCTATTCTCAAGGGCGGTAAGCAGCAAATCACCGGAACACCGGAAGAAGTTATTAACAGCTGCGGAAAACAATCCCTTGAGGAGGCATACCTGTTCTATACGGGAGAGGAGGCATTACATGAAAACATTTAGTACACTGTTCAAAACCGAAGTCAAACTTTCAATAAGGCATTTGGATGCAATACTCTTCGGGGTCCTGTTTCCTGTGGGAATAGCATTGCTTTTGGGAGCAATCTATGGCAGCAAGCCGGCTTTTGAAGGCGCTGGCTATACAATGCTTCAGCAGTCCTTCGGAGCTTTTGCCACAATCGGAATTTGTGCAACAGGTCTTATGGGCCTGCCACTTGTTCTGGCTGACTACAGGCATAAAAAAATACTTAAGCACTACAAGGTAACGCCGGTAAGCCCTTCCACACTGCTGGTAATACAGGTTCTTATATCCTTTATGCTTGCAGTAATTTCAGCTACCTGTACTGCAATAGTATCCATTGCAATATTCGGCTATTCCATGCCGGGCTCAATAATAAAATTCATATTGTCCTTCCTGCTGCTCACAGTTACAATTTACAGTATAGGAATGTTGGTTGCAAGCCTTGCTCCCAACATAAAAATTGCAAACCTTGCATGTACACTGCTTTATTTCCCCATGTTGTTCCTGTCCGGTGCCACGGTTCCCTATGAAATTATGCCAGGGGCACTTCAGTCGGTATCGGACATTTTCCCGATGTCCCAGGGAATAAAGCTTTTAAAAGCTGCTTCTCTCGGATTGCCGGTGGGGGATATGTTTATCCAGATAGTAATAATGGCAGTCATAAGTATTATTTGTATTGCACTTTCAATAAAATTCTTTAAATGGGAATAGCTAAACTGAAAAATCGAGGTATAAGGAGGATGGAATATGTATTCGATAGGAGTGTTTTCTCAAATAAACAAAGTAACCGCCAAAACCTTGAGGCACTATGATGAAATGGGGTTACTGAAGCCGGAATATGTTGATAAAATTACCGGTTACAGATATTATACTTCCAATCAGCTTCCAACAATGCATAAAATTCTGACTCTGAAGCAATTGGGGCTGAGTCTGTCAGAAATAAAAGAAGTTCAGGCTAACCCAATGGCTGCCGAAATGTATTTGAGATTAAAGGAACATGAAATTACTGAAAATATTAAGAATGAGCAGTTAAAACTGCTGCAGATTCAGAATTATTCAAATATTTTAAAGGGAGATATAAAATTCATGTACACACCGATAGTCAAAGAGCTTCCCGAGGTAATTGTGGCATCCATGAGACAGGTTGTCAACAGCTATGACGACTTCTTCTATCTCTGTCCGAATATCATGGCCGGAGAAATGGAAAGACTTGGCTGTGTATGCGCAATACCCGAATACTGTTTCAATATATATCATGACGGCGAATTCAAGGAAAAAAATATTGACGTGGAAATTTGTGAAGCCGTTACTGAAATGAAAGAGGATACCGGCATTCTGAAGTTTAAAAAGATGCCCGGAGTTGGAACAGCAGTCTGTGTTCTGCACAAAGGTCCGTACAGCACCTTAAGAGATGCATATATATTTATTTTCGAGTGGATAAAGGATAATAACTACGAAGCAGTTGATTTCCCCAGAGAATCTTATATAGACGGCATCTGGAACAAGAAAAATCAGGAGGATTGGCTTACAGAAGTACAGGTACCTGTGACCATAAGATGATAAAGCTGCACTGTAAAAAAGCTGCATCAGCACAAATTAACGGCTGATACAGCTTTTTTTATTTGTCAATAGGATGGCAGCAATCAGATTTCCAGCTTTTCAATCTCCTCCTCAGCCCTGCTCTTATCTATCCTTTCAAACAGAAGCCCTGTTTCAGGCAGCGCGTAGCCGCAGGCAACATACTTTGGCTTCCAGCTGTCATCCAAGCCCAGCCAGCCTTGAATCTTTTGAGAGGAAAAGGGTAGAAAGGGTTTAAGCAGTACCGATAAGCTTGCTATTAGCTGAACACAATTATACAGAGTATTTTCACAGTCCTTAGGATCAGTATTCCGTGTTTCCCATGGCTTGCGGCTGTCAAAGTACTTATTTGACCAGCGGACAAATTCAAATATTCCGTCCAGTGCTTCTTTGAAGGAACCGTTCTCCAGTCTGCTTCCTGTTACGCAAAACAGCTTCTCTATATTATTTGTTGTCTCAACTTCCAGACTCCCCTCGGGAACTATCCCATTATAGTATTTTGCTATAAAGGCCAGATTTCGGTTTGCAAAGTTGCCGTAAGCACCCAATAGCTCTCCGTTGTGACTGTTAATATACTCTCTCCAGGTAAAATCCGTGTCTCTTTTTTCAGGTCCGTTGGTTATCAGAAAATATCTTATTGAGTCGGGATCATAATTTTCCAGCATATCCTTCACCCAGACAGCGTAGTTTTTACTGGTTGAAATTTTCCTCCCTTCAAGTGTCAGATATTCACAGGATATCATCTCATCAGGCAAATGCCAGCCTTTTCCGTTGGCCAGCAATAGACCAGGGAGAATTATGGAGTGAAAAGGTATGTTATCCTTACCATGAACGTAGTAGTGTTTTGAGGTATCTCCGAACCATAGCTCATTGAAATCATCCCCTCGACTTCCTGCAACCTGTGCACTGGCAGAGAGATACCCCAGCACATTTTCGGCCCAGATATATATCTTCTTTTCATCGAAGCCCTTTTCAGGTACTTCTATGCCCCAGTCAAGGTCACGTGTGACAGCCCTGTCTCTCAAGCCTTCATTTATATACTTTTTTGAAAATGCTATTGCATTCCTTCTCCAATCAGGATGGCTGTCAATAAATTTGCTTATTGGGCCCTCCAACTGTGACAGTGCAATATAAAGGTGGTTTGTATCTCTGAATTCCGGAGTGTTTTTGCATACAGAGCAGCTTGGCGTCTTCAGCAGCTCCGGTTCAAGAACCTTACCACAAGCTTCGCACTGGTCCCCTCTCGCTTCCTGTCCACACTCGGGACATTTCCCTTCCACAAACCTGTCTGCCAGAAAGTTTTGACAGACAGGACAATATGCCTGAGGTACACTTTTTTCGTAAATATATTTGCCTTTATACATTGTTTTATGAAACTCTTTGACAAAGTTTTTGTGCTCGGCAGATGAAGTCTTGTCATACAAATCATAGGTAAAGCCCAGTCTCTTAAAGCAATCCAGGAACTCCAGGTGATAAAGATCGCTTATCTCTTCAGGTGTCCTCCCCTCCTGCTTCGCCCTGATAGCTACAGGTGTTCCATGGCAGTCACTTCCTGAGACATAGAAAACCTTGTCTCCTTTGGCCCTGTGGTATCTGGCCAGTATATCCCCCGGAATAAGTGCAGAAACCCGGCCTATGTGAAGTGATCCGTTGGCATAAGGCCATGCCCCTCCAATTAAAATATTCATATACTAATCCCTCTTTTCCATAAAGTCAGTTTATCCAAATTTGCTTACCCTCTATTGACAATGTACAGCACGCCTCACGCAGGGCAGATTCACCACTCAAAAACGTATTGTACATTGCTAATAGAGGGTAACATCATATAAACCATATAAATCAAATTAATTTTCTAAAAATTAAGCAATATGAGCTTAATCAGATTTTTTGCAAATAAAAAACTCCCACCTCCGAAAATAAATATTTTCGGAGACGAGAGCATGACTTCGCGTTACCACTCCAAATTCGACCGTACCTCGCGGTATGGACCTCATCAAGTACGGGTAAAATCCCGGCTGAAAAATACAGCTGCTGCATACATTCCATAGTTCTGAAAGCAGTCCCGGCGAAAAAACCTTATCACAACAAATCTTTGTCCAGCCGTCAACAAACCGGCTGAATATAATTCATTTCCAATGTGTTCGGTGCGCAACTCCAAGACCATGTTCAGTACCTTCCAGCTATGCCCACTCTCAGCTCAGGGAATTATATCATGCCCTAAAGGGTTCTCTGTAAAAGTATACGGTACTTACTCTTCTTTTCGCAGTCTTTATCAGCTTTCTTGATTTAAAATATTAAAGCATGATTAAATCAAGAGAATAAAACTTTTTAATATTATATGCTGATTGTTATTTTGTGTCAATTGAAAAAAACTGCCTTTCTTTTCAGGCAAGCAGTTATTTTATTCTTCCTATTGATAAATTCACTTTATAGTTTCCAAACTGCAGTATGCCATCCAATAACTCCTCCAGCTGCATATGGCTTTCCACTGCTACTTTAAGGTAATAGCAGCCCTCTCCGCTGATACGGTATGCCTCTGTAATAAGAATATTATCTCTTACAAATTTGTGCAGAAGTGCGTGATTGTTGGTCTTCATAAAAACCGTTACAAAAGCGGTCAGCTCCTGTCCCAGTTTGGCCAGATTTGTCTTTATTGTATAACCCTCGATAATACCCATTTTTTCAAGTCTTGCTATCCTGTTTCTGACTGCCTGACCCGTCAGATGAACTGCATTTCCTATCTCCTGCAACTGAATTCTTGAATTATCCTGTAATAACTTTATAATCTCTATATCTGTCTGATCCAGCATAAGCCATTAACCTTTCAAAATAATATACAAAAGCCTTTAACTGTTGAGTTTCACAATTATTTCAGACTCAAATCTTGAACCTGTAAAGTTCTTTATGAGCTATAATTTAAATAATTTAATTATTGTGTTTAGTATATCACATAGAAAAGAGGAAACATACATGAATCTGCAGCTTATACGCCATGCAACGCTTTTGCTCAGTATAAATAAGAAAACTATTCTGATAGATCCAATGCTCTCACCCAAAGGGGCTTTAGAGCCGGTGAAGAATGTTGCAAATCAAAGCCGGAATCCTCTGGTAGATCTTCCGGTTTCAGCAGAGGATTTGCTGACCTGTGACGCCGTACTTATTACACACACTCACAGGGATCACTTTGATGATGCGGCTGCCTGTTTCTTACCTAAAAACAAGCTGATATTTTGTCAGCCTAAAGATGTGGAAAAGATAAATAAGTCAGGTTTTATAAATGTTGTGCCGGTAAAACGGCATCTGAACTGGGAAGGTATAAGCATTGCCAGAACTCCCGCCCGACATGGCCACGGTGCCACTGCTCTGGGGCTTGCCCCTGTGTCGGGCTATGTATTATGCGGTCCGGCCGAGCCAACTGTATATATTACCGGCGACAGCATATTCTATTGTGAGACAAAAAAGGCGCTGGACAAATACAAGCCCAACATAGTAATCTGTAACGCCGGGCAAGCAGCTTTCTCCGCCGGCAGGCCAATAACCATGGGAATAGAAGATATTCAAAAAATTCTCAGCTGTTCCCCGGGTTCAGATATAGTTGCCGTTCATATGGAGGCATGGAACCACTGTGTTCTTACAAGAAACCATCTAAAAAAGTATGTCGATGAAAACAACCTGCAAAGTAAAGTGCATGTTCCGGAGGATGGAGAGGAAATACAGTTTGTAAAATAACACCAATTAATATACATTAACCTCCTGCACTCTGGTTCATCCAAAAAGAGAATCTCGGAATCTCTAATTTTAACTTTCCCCTTAAAATCTTCAGGCTTTAATTACGTTTGTATTTTCTTTGCTATGAAGAACCGTACCCACCGAAAAAGAATACCCATCTGCAAAGGATACTTGATTCATCGACTAAATGAATAGAATTGATATGAGAATTTGAAACCGCCACTACAACCGGCATATTCAATAACATAATAATTAATGTGCTGAACTTGATCCTTCTGAGATCAAAGACCTTTGCCCGGACTCAGTGGACCGACAGTCGGTCTAATTAATTACTATAATACTACTAAAATTTAGTAATTATTAAACTCAAATATTAAGAACATACAAACACTACAACAATTAATTGTTAGAATCGTGTATAATTAAGTTCTAATTGAATAAAAATTTAAAGATGAATGGAAGGTAGAATTAATGAGTATTCAACAAAAATTTTTAGAAGCAATACCCCTACTAATTGTTATTGCCTTGTTAATCTTTGCACTTATATTTTGCATCTTTATGGTTGTTAGAATATTCCAACTCAGGAATCAGGCAAAATTTGACTTACAAAGAAGGATGATAGAATCCGGAGCATATTTTAATGCAGTGTTTAATCATGCGATAGGACTTCCAGTTTCTGAAGGTACTTTATGCAAATTATTTTTATGCCCTGATAAAGTTGAAATTGAATGCTGTGGAAATAAATTTAATTTAGATAAGTCAAAAATTACTGATGTATGTATAAAAACGGATATTGAAATTCAGACTCAATATGTATCAAGTATTGGAGATGCTGTTGCCGGTGCTGCAATGTTCGGTACTTTAGGGGCCATAGTTGGCGGGAGGGCAAAAGAAAAAGAACTTAAAACTGTTAATACATATCTTATATTTACTTATATAAAGGATACAGGTATTAATTATATCAGCTTTGATGTTACACATGCATTTTTTCAAGCTCAAAAATTTGTTGATGATTTTAAGATACTCAATAAAGAATTAAATTCTGTAGACCTATAAAAGGATTTAGAAAGCTCGAATTTTTAGGCTTTTTTAATAAGGTTGTAAAATTGAAAAACCCCAAAACCATTGGATTTTGGGGTTTATTTTTATTAATAATATTATCTCTTTGAGAACTGTGGAGCTCTTCTTGCCTTCTTGAGACCGTATTTCTTTCTTTCCTTCATTCTTGGGTCTCTTGTCAGGAAGCCTGCCTTCTTAAGAGCAGGTCTGAGTTCTTCGTCAGCCTTTAAGAGAGCTCTTGATATACCGTGTCTGATTGCACCAGCTTGACCAGTGAAACCTCCGCCGATAACTTTGCATATAACATCAAACTTTGATAATGTATCAGTGAGGGTTAATGGTTGTTTAACTATAACCTTCAAAGTATCCAATCCAAAGTAATCATCCAATGATCTTTCATTTATAAGAATCTTTCCTTCTCCAGGAACAAGTCTTACTCTTGCTACTGATTTCTTTCTACGTCCTGTACCATAGTAGTATACTTTAGCCATTATTTTGTCCTCCCTCCATTAAATGTTTAAATCAAGTACTTCAGGTTTCTGAGCCTGATGGTTGTGTTCAGTTCCAGCATAAACTTTGAGCTTTCTGAACATTTGTCTTCCAAGACTGTTCTTAGGAAGCATTCCCTTAATAGCTATCTCAATAGCTCTTTCAGGGTGTTTTTCCATCAAGTGCTTGTACTTGACTTCCTTCAATCCGCCTGGATGAAGAGAGTGAGTTCTGTAAAGCTTCTGATCAAGTTTTTTACCTGTCAAAACAACTTTTTCTGCATTCAGTACTATTACATGATCGCCAGTATCAACGTGTGGTGTAAATATTGGCTTATTTTTTCCTCTCAGAATAGCAGCAACTTCACTTGCCAATCTTCCAAGCGGCTTACCTTCAGCATCAATAATGTACCATTTTCTTTCAATCTGTTCCGCTTTTGCCATGAAAGTTTTCATTTCTTAATACTACCTCCTTAAAAATCTATAAACTGTCTATGTCAAACAGTGTTCACCGTATATGTGACGGTTTCAGTTGTAACCGTATCAGTCTTCGAAAAATATATAATTTCTAGTAAAAATTACTTATTATACATATTGCAGACCTCGGACACTAGAACATTTTAATATACCCATTTAACTATGTCAAGTATAAATTCCCGAGAATTTAATTTACCTCTCATTATCTCTCGATTTTTCTCGATATATCTCCATATCTCTCATATAATCGTTTTTCATTTCACTTTTTTATTTTAAAGTAAAGCCTATCTCGCAACCTTGATTATGGCGGCTTTTGCAATAAATTTCTCCTTCATGCACATCGATTATATATTTGCAGATGGAAAGACCCAGGCCTGAGCCGGGTATACTTGAGCTTCTGGATTTTTCAGCTCTGTAAAACTTATCAAAAACATGGGGAATATCGTCCGGGCTGATGCCTATACCGTTATCCTTAACCTTTATTAATACGGATGTTCCTTCCCGTTCAGCTTCGATTACAATTATACCCTTTTTTTCTCCAATATATTTAATACTGTTTTCCACTATATTATATAAGACCTCTGTGATACGTCTTGTATCAATGTTTACAATCATATCGGGAGTTTTAATATCATGGGAAAATTGCATGCCGCTCTGCTTGACAAACAGCTCCAGCTCATTAATTACACCCTTAAAGTATTCAAGAAAATAAATCTCTTGGCGGTTGATCTCCAGTTGATTCAATTGAGCATTTGAGAAAACCAGCAATTCATTTATCATATCTGTTAACAGATTTGTCTTGTTAATTATAATATTTACATATTCCTCCTGCAGCTTGGGCGTCCTTGCAAGGCCGTCACGGATTCCCTCGCTATAGGCCTTTATTGTAGAAATAGGTGTTTTAAGGTCATGGGATATGCAGGATATCAGCTCCTGCTGAGACTTTTTCAATTCCTCTTCACGAAGCTGTTTCTGTTTCAGTTCATCTCTCATTAATTCAAAGGAATAGGTCAGTTCACCAACCTCATTATCACCTATTGTGCTGCTGTAGGTTCTCACTACCTCCAGGTCGTAATTTCCGGCTATTATTCCTTTTGCTGAACCCGATATTTCTTTCAAAGGTTTTATAATACGGGTATTACAGTAAATAGTTCTTAGTGTAAGAATTATTATACAGAGCAGTATACCTGCTATTAAGGGTAAAAAAGCCTTGAAGGCTCTGCTTAAGGACGTGTCCTTTACAACATCGGCTTCAGGCACTAAAAAAACTGCAAAACCAATAGTTTTCCCATCCTTTTGAATTACAAAGTTCTCCTTAAGATCGCTTTTATTGCCGTATCTAAAGCTTTTGTCAGTCTGAAGCATTTCCTGAACATTGACTATTTCTCCCGGTTTAGCAGCAAAGGGTGCTTCACTGTATTTAACTTTTCCATCCAGTCCGAAAACTATATAAACATACTTTCCCTTACTGTAGACACCTTTATCTATATTTTTTTTCTGCTCAGAAACCAGCATACGGATATCATTATCATATATTTTATTATCTGTTTCAACATACAGATAGATACTTGAAAGTAAAGAAACTAAAAGCAGGACTGCCATCAACAAAGCTGTTACAATATTTACTTTATATATTCTGTTCACCGGGCAGCCTCCTACAGATAAGAGTTAAGCTTTTATTCTGAAGTTCATAATAATAAACACAATAAATAAAAAATAAGAAATATGGCATTCAGCCGGCAGAAAACTTGTAACCTGCTCCCCAGACAGTCTTTATGTAATCCAGGTTGAATTTGTTCAGCTTTTCACGGATTCTGTTTATGTATACTGTTACACTATTGTCGTCGCAAACACCTTCATATATCTGTTCTTTTGAAAACACCTGGTTTGGGTTTCTGGCAAAGAAGAACAATATTTCGAATTCCTTCGTAGTGAGAGTTAAGCTTTGTCCGTCAACGTCTGCTGTATAGGCTGCTTTGTTAAGAGAGAGTTTTCCCGTGCTGATTTCTTCCCTGTTCATACCCGAATTATCCATGGACTTCTCATATCTTCTGAGCTGCGCTTTTACCCTTGCAATCAACTCCAACGGACTGAAAGGTTTTGTTACATAATCATCGGCACCTATTCCCAAGGCAATAACCTTATCCATCTCTCCGCTTTTTGCAGATATCATTATAACAGGTATATCAGAGCTTTCTCGAACCTCTTTGCAAACCTTTATTCCATCAACTTTAGGCAGCATTATGTCCAGGAGCATAAGGTCGGGTTTATTTTCATAAAATGCGCTTAAACCTTCTTTTCCGTCTTTTGCTACTATAGGGGTAAAGCCTTCCACCTCCAAATATGCGCCAAGAATGTCTGCCAGCTCTCTTTCGTCCTCAACTATCAGAATTTTTTGTCCCATATATACTCCGATCCCAAACCTGTTAACTATCCTAATCAATCCACTAAACATTCAATAAAATGATATCTTAAAAAGCGTGATTCCACAAGTTCTACCAGCCCTTTTCCTTTAAAAACTTATACACTGTTTCTTCTCTTTCATTTGCTGCTTCCTTGTCATAATCCTCAAGTCTTAAGTCACCATCTATTCTGCCGTCTTTAAGATAAATAATCCTGTTTCCTCTCAATGCAGCCTTAAGATCATGGGTAACCATTACCACCGACTGTTTCTCTCTGTTAATGTCAGTAAAAATATCAAGGACATTTTGTCCCTGTGATGAGTTTAAAGCCCCGGTGGGTTCATCGGCAAAGAGAATTTTGGGCTCATTGATCAAGGCTCTGCATATAGCTGCTTTTTGTTTTTGACCTCCTGACATCTGATTAGGAAACTTTTTTCTATGTGCCGACAAATCCATCCTTTCAAGCAGCTCTTCTATCTTGCTTTCAATTTTTCTGCGTTCCTTGTTTGTCTTGTAGGTAGGGCTAAGGATATTTTCATAAACGTTAAGGTTTGGAATCAGGTTGATACCCTGAAATACAAATCCCAGTTTATTTTTCCGGAGTCCGGCTATATCCTTTTCCTTAAGTCTTGTTATATCCTCTCCTTCAAAATACACCTTTCCGGTTATCACATTATCCATTCCGCTTAAGGTATACAAAAGAGTAGACTTTCCCGAGCCGGAGCTTCCCATGATAACGGTAAAATCTCCTTCAAATATGTCCAGGTCCAGGTTCTTTATAACATTGTTAATCTCTCCGTCACTGATAAAACTCTTACATAATAATTCTGTCTTTACTATTATATTTTTCATATTGACCTCCATATAATTTCATTTTTACTCCTGAACCAGATCCCTGACATTTACTTTTTTTAATGATCGTGAGGAAACCAGGGTACTTATTATGAATAAAGCAAGGATACCTAAATTGGATAAGGCTATATGCCATAGGTTATAACTGACTGGATATTCCAGAAATCCGAACATCCCAAGACATGCCCTCATGATGGCAGGATAGAATACCAAAATCATGGGTACAGACAGTATTATTGATGCTGCGGCTACCATTCCCACATAATAAAGGTTTGATATTACCAGATGACTGTTTGTATAACCTATACATTTGTAAATTCCGTTAGTTTTTTCACTGTTGGCGTTTTTAAGCATAACAATGCAAAATATATTTATAGCCCCTACCAGAAGCACCAGCACCACAACCGGAGGAATAGCACTCTGTTGAGGTTTAACTATCATATCCATAATGCTGCTGAAAGCCTCGGTTCTTTTTATTACATTACCGTTTCCGCCTATTTCCTTCTTTATATCCTGCATGAAACTATCAATATCCTTATTATTCTTAAGATAAATTGAATAGTTGTCGTATTTAAAAGCAACGCCATTCTCTTCAAACAAACTGCTGGTCACTCTGCAGCTTTCTCCCATCTGGTAATAGGTTTGAAAAATACCGGTTATCAGCAAATCAACCCTTTTGTTTCCACCCAGATAAACCTCTATATAATCACCAACATCCTTATGAAGTTCATTTGTTATTTTACTGGATATAGCAATCTCTGTTGGGGAAGAAGGGTTTCTTCCCCTCGTTACAGGAAGAATTGCTTTGGAATAGTCCTCATAAATAAATGCATCCATACTGGTTGTTTTGACACCCTTGCTCCACTTCATGGTGATTCTGTTTCCCAATCGGCTTTTAAAATAATAATCAACTCTATTGTCCTTATTAATAACCTCTTCAACATTCTTGAGTTTTGTGCTGTCTGAAACTCCCACCATAACGTCGCATTTGTCGACTCCAAGCCAGTAGTCATTGTTTTCTTTCATGGTTGCTGCAACATCCAGAGATATGACCGCGAAGTTAACACTGAATATGGTTATAATAGCAGTAATTACAATGCTGACAGCACCTTTTTTATTTCTCAAAAGTGTTCTGAGTGCTATTCCAAAAGCTGAAAACTGTATTTTTGAATTACCCTTATACTTCTTTTTCTTCCTGGTGCTTGATTCTGACATGCCGTTCAGAGTGTAAACAGGCTTTACTTTTCGTGTTTTACCTATTATCAGATAAATGATTCCTATTACCAGACCCACTGTTATGACATAACATGTAATCCCCGGCAGCAGTATATTATTGGCAGCTACCTGACCCATATTCCTGAATACCGAACTAAGTATCATGTTTGATATAAATATGGAGCTGCCTATTCCAATTAAACAGGCAAGGGTTACTACAATAAAGTAAAAGACCGTATATATTCTTAATATATCGCCCGAGGTATAACCTATGGTTTTGTATACAGCAATGGTTTTAGCATCGGTAATCATGGCATTGCGTATCATAAAGTTGATTATAAGGCAGCTGACAAGCAGCATTATAACTCCTATAGCCAGAAAAACCGCTCCAATAACTTTTCCTGCCAGAAGACCATTACTTATCCTATCCTCCAGAGTCTGCATCTCTCCATTCATTTCACCGGCATTTTGAACTCTGAATGCCTCTTCTATCTGACTGCCTGTAAATCCGTCTTTTGCGTAAAGTATAATATGAAGCTTATGGTTCAGAACTGATGGAAGATTTTTGATCAATATATCACTGTCAAAGGCTGTTGAAGTACTGTAAGGATCTGTGTATACTCCCTTTACAGTGTAAATAAGATTTTCATCGGGAAGTTTTATGCTGATCCTGTCTCCTGTGTATATGTCGTACTCGGTGCTTATGCAGGCAGGTAGAATACATTCGTCAGCCTTAAGTTTCTCGAATAATTCCTTATTTCCTTCTAAAAACCGTACTTTTGAATTTATTCCGGGGTTAAACTCGGCCAGCTTAAAAAAGCCCTCCAGTTTCTCACCCTGGTATGTAAGCTCTTCTGAAATATAATGAGATTTTTTATACTCTACTCTTTCAACCTGTTCAAGCTTTTTGAAATGCTCTCCCAAAGCAATTACCTCAGCATCCTCATCAGCATAGGGAAAAATAATGGCTGATGGTGCTTCACACTCTTTTGCAAAATCCTCATAAGGTTTATCCAGCGAGATTAATATGCTTACTGAAGCATTCAGAAGCATTGTACACAGCAATATAATGAGGAAAATCAACAACGTTTGCAGCTTTTTGTGCCTGAAATTTTTTAAAATCATGTTTTTCCCTTTCTGAATAAAATCTGCCTATTTGCTATAACGCCCATTACTTCTATAAGCATAAAGGGTAAATATAAAATAAAAAGGTTGAAAATATTAATAATTATTAATAAGTAACTCAGCTTCTTAAAATTAGTACTGGAAAATATCAAACGGAAAAACAGCATTTAAACCTTTAAATACATTCAACCCTCTTTTGGAATACTTTGTCAATTGAGTACTCCGGCATCATAATTGACAAAACAAGACAAAATGAGTATGTTATAATAAAGTGTGCACGGGCACAGTCATAACTGACCAGGCCGGTAATCCGAGCAATACTGAAGTAGTTCTTACTAAAATTAAAGGAGGATTTTTTGATGATTAACATCCCTGAAGTAAAATTAGGGATAGCAGCCGTGTCTAGAGACTGCTTTCCTATGACATTATCGGAGTCACGAAGAAAGGCCGTTGTAAAGGTATACCAGGAGAAGTACGGAGAAATTTATGAATGTCCAACCTGTATTGAAAGCGAGTTGGATATGAGAAAAGCTCTGGCACAGCTGAAAGAGGCCGGATGTAATGCACTGGTTGTCTATCTTGGCAATTTTGGGCCTGAAACTGCTGAAACATTGTTAGCAAAAGAATTTGACGGTCCTGCCATGTTTATTGCAGCAGCAGAAGAAACAGGAGATAACTTAATCGGCGGTCGAGGCGATGCCTATTGCGGAATGCTGAATGCCAGCTATAACTTAAAGCTAAGAGAGATCAAAGCTTACATACCGGAATATCCCGTTGGTGACGCCTCCGATTGCGCCGCTATGATTAACGATTTTGTTCCTATAGCAAGAACCATTATCGGACTGAATAATCTAAAGATTATAGGCTTCGGTCCAAGACCTCAGGACTTCCTTGCCTGTAACGCACCGATTAAGCCGCTTTACAGCATGGGAGTAGAAATCGAAGAAAATTCGGAACTGGATTTATTTGAAGCCTATAACAAACATGCAGGTGATCCCAGAATTCCTGATGTAGTAAAAAGCATGGAAGAAGAATTAGGAAAGGGAAATATGAAGCCGGAAATCCTTCCTAAGCTGGCACAATATGAAATTACATTACTGGACTGGGTGGAGGCACACAAAGGTTCAAGAGAGTTTGTTGCCATAGCAGGTAAATGCTGGCCTGCATTCCAGACACAGTTTGGATTTGTTCCCTGCTATGTAAACAGTAGATTAACGGCAATGGGAATTCCCGTATCCTGTGAGGTGGACATCTACGGGGCGCTAAGTGAATTTATAGGTACTTGTGTAAGCTTGGATGCGGTTACTTTGTTGGATATTAATAATACCGTTCCTAAGGATATGTATACGGAAGAAATTAAA
Source organism: Eubacterium sp. (assembly GCA_029266335.1). GTDB lineage: Bacteria > Bacillota > Clostridia > Acetivibrionales > DSM-1351 > Ruminiclostridium. The sequence goes on from JAQSXC010000006.1 coordinate 27,273, forward strand.
GGTAAATTTAAATATAGCTTTACCGATACCTTTATGGGATTCCATTGCGGTAATACTGCAGCCAAGAAGCTGGCTTTCTGCGAGATGAAATACCAGATGATTATGGCGAGAAATTTACCCGAAGAAGTAACACAGGGTACGTTGGAAGGAGATATCATTCCCGGAAATATTACGTTCTTCCGTCTGCAAAGCACGGCAGATGCGGAATTACGTGCTTATGTGGCTGAGGGAGAAGTGCTGCCTGTCAGAACAAAATCCTTCGGTGGTATCGGTATCTTTGCTATAGAAGAAATGGGCAGATTTTATCGTCATGTCCTGGTAGAAAAAAATTATCCGCACCATGGCGCTGTTGCTTTCGGACACAATGGAAAATTAATTTTTGAAGTATTTAAATATCTTGGTGTAAAGGATATCGGCTTTAATCAGCCAAAGGGCATGTTGTATCCTTCAGAAAATCCTTTTGCATAAATTTACATTGAAATAGATAAATGAAATATTAGAAGAATAGGCGAAGTATTTATGGCAGTGACAATCAGACAAATTGCAGAACTTAGCGGAGTTTCCCGCGGTACTGTAGATAGAGTGCTGAACAATCGGGGACGAGTGAACTTGGAGACGGAACGACTTGTCCGTAATGTAGCTAAAGAGCTTGGTTACCAGCCCAATGTGGCTGGTAAAGCTCTGGCAGCTATTAAGAAAAACTTTATAATAGGCATTATTCTGTCATCGGAAGGAAATGAGTTCTTTGACGACGTCATTTCCGGAATGGAACAGGCTGAAAAAGAAGCGGCTGCTTATGGTATACAGGTAATCATGAAAACCATGAAAGGCTATGATGTGGATGTTCAGTTATCCCTGATGCGGGAACTGGAACCGTTTATTCATATTTTAATTATTCAACCTATAAATTTTGACAGTATTGTTAAAGAGATTAGGAACTTAACACAGCAGGGCATAAGAGTCATAACGATTAATAACGATATTGAAAACAGCAACCGGTTATGCTATGTAGGCAGCGATTATTTCAAGAGCGGTCGGACAGCCTGCGGATGTCTCGGATTATTAACCGGAGGAAAAGCTAATGTGGGAATCGCTACGGGCTCTGTTAAAATACTGGGACATAATCAAAGGATATTGGGGTTTAACAGTGTACTTGAGAAAAAATATAAAGAATTCATCATATCTGACATTATTGAGACAAATGATGACGATTTGCAAGGTTATGAAGAGACTCTGAAAATGTTAAATAAATATCCGCAAATCAACGCCATATACATTGTAGCTGCCGGTGCAGCAGGTGTTTGCAGGGCTGTTACCGAATTGGGAAAAAAAGACCGTATGGAAATTGTAGCATGTGATAATACTCCCGCCGTTAAAGGACTGATAGAGAAGGGAATCATTAAAGCTACCATATGTCAGCAGCCTTATTTGCAGGGGTACCAGGCTCTTATAATTGCGGTGGAGTTTTTAATACACGGAACCGCTCCGAAGCAGGAATATAATATTATTAGCAGTGAAATTAAAATACCTGAAAATTTATAACACAAAGAGGCGGGAAATATTCGCTCACCACCTGAAAACCCACATGGTACCGCCATTTGACCCGTTATCTTAAAAGTGTTGTTAATGATATTACTTCTCAGAAAAACCGTATTGAAAAGTTTACAGAGTTCAGGATTTAGGATTTCAACTTTCATCTCTGATATATTTGGTGCTTCAGGTATAAATATCCTTAATCACTTAATCCATAATGGACAAATTGACCGTATTGCACTGGATACATGCCTTAAAACCAAAACTCGTAACTGGATAGAAGAAATATTAATTGCAGTTAACGGTACCCTATCCGAACACCAACGCAGTTTTCTTAAACTGCGCACTAAAATGGGCAGTAAAAAACCGCAGTTCAGTTTCTGTTTGAATGCAGTACTAATTTTTGAAATTGCTTACTATTTTGTTAATATTAGTCTGGATAAATTACCTAATGCTATAAGTTGTACAATAATATTATAGAGAACTAATCTAACCTATAAAACCATAATTATAAGCTATTAATCATAGTTTTTATTTGAATCTTCAGTGATACCTGCGTAATCCTCTAGAATATTCATTATTTCTTTCAAATTCTTTTTATGTGAAATTTCCATATCCATCTGTTGTCTACATTCAAAAGCTGTTCTAGCATTTTTTACAGCATTATAATCACAAGGCCTTACATCATCAGTTTCACGTTCCATTCCCAAGCCTTTCTGTTCTTTTACTTGATCTGCAGGAATCCTCTTTAGCAGTATCTTCTGTCCTTTTTCATCCACTATGTACGTACAGTAATAATTACCTTCTCTTACTGACAGAATTTGTTTCTTTTTTTGCTTCACCTGGGTATTTTCATCATTATTCTTATCATCCAGTGCTGCAATAGAAGTATATGTTTTTCCAGCCCGCACACTATTGATAAATAAACTCATTTTATGCCTCCTCATTTAAATTCTAAATCTATATCATGTATATCGGCAAAAATATGGAAATTATAAGTAATATAGCATACCTAATAATTCTTAAATATCAAGTTGTGCACTACTTGCTACTTTTATATAGTGCCGCACTATTCAGTTGCCAAAGATCATGTATTTCCGTTACTATCTATTCAAATAGCGTATCAACTTACTTCCCATATTGTTTTTTGCTCCTTAGGATACTTTGCTGCCATCACTCTCGGTCTACTCGGTACATCCCAGCCTTTAGGCTTAAATTGAGTTTGCCCTATTACACTTCCACCCAGCAGCCTTTAAACTTGTTCCCGGCCCTGATATCAGAGTATATGTAATCAACCTCTTATATCCTAAGTTTCTTGCAACTCTCCAAGCAGCTGCGTAGAGCAAACTGTTTGCATCCTTATAGCCTTCCTTCACGCAGCACCTTGTCACTTCTAATGTCCAGCCATCCTGATTAAAACGTGCAATCGGTCTGCCAACGGTAACAACTCCTATTACTTCTTTCCCGTCATTCAGCCCAATAGAATATTTATGCCCCTGTGGTGGAGAATTGTGCCGATGAAATTCTTCAATGAATTTCTGAACCTCACCCCATTCAATTGGCTGCAACATGTACTTTTTACTCAAGATATCACTTCCTTTCGTACGCATAAGACATATGATCCGACGCATCTTTCTTATTTGGCGACTGACTTTCGGACATAAAAATACCGCAAGTTCAGTTTACTAAATAATGCGGTACCGATCTTAGGAATCTATTAACTTGTTATAGATATCATTTTGATAGATTAAAATTGATCATATAATACAAACATTGTGAAGTAAAACAACTTCTGTTTATACTTATTTGGAGTATATAGATATATCTAAATGGCTATCCACCAGAATACACCATATTTATCAATCAAATTAGAACAGTAAGCGTTCCAATCACACGGCCCCAGTGGGTCTATCACGGTACCTCCGTCACTCAATATATCATATGCATTTCGTACAACTTCTTCGCTACCTATATCGTATGCATTGAATGACATAGTTTGCCACATGCTTTTTTTGCTTACATCGCAATTATCTGGTGCCTCGCTTACAGCCATAAACAATTGACCGTTGACCGATAACTCGCAATGAGCATATGCGTTTTTTTCTTTATCTTTGATCTGAAAACTGATTTCTGCACCGAAAGCTTTGCAATACATTTCAACAGCTTCAATACTGCCTCTAACATATACCTGTGGGCCAATTTTCATGACATATTCCTCTATTCCATAAATATAAATAATTTTTACTTCACAAGTTATTACAATTCTGACGTATAAAAAACCGTTACATTTATACTAAGAGAGTGAGTTACTTAGAGGAGGCAGCCAGTAAGCTCAGAACAAATTGTATCAAGTTGTTTATAAATCAGAATTGTAGGATAATGTAATATAAGAGTATTTGCTATAGTGAGGTGTTAAATGAAAAAAAGTATTTTAATTGTACCTTTACTTTTAATTTTTATAAGTAGCTGCTCATACAATCAAACTTTTAATAATGTTCCGTCAATGGAAGCTAAGATTGCAAAAGAGCTGGATGTAAAACAGGTTTCCATATTTGATTCTGAAGACGTGGGTGATTATCGTTTTGTAGGATACACTTCAAATAACCAGCAAGGGTATGCCGCATTCAAGCTGAATGAAAATGGGGACTATGTTTTTGATATTTTAAAAAAAACAGATAAAATGATATCAAGAGCCAGAGATATTTATAATGACAGCCATATTTCCTATTGGATTGTTTTAAATAACAACAAAGATCTTAATACAATTCAGTGGAAGATTAAGTATAATTCAGGCACCGGTGATGAAATAAAAACCATTGAAGTAACAGACTGTCCGGGTATAAGTATACTAAAATTACCTGAAGGTGATTACACCGGAGAGTACAATTTTTATGATAATAAAGGTAATTTGATTAAGTGAAATTAATCTTAACCAAACTCAATGATAAAAATAATAGCCAATAAGTGCAATCCTGAAAACAGAAAAACGGTTAGTAAGTTAATATACAGATATGGCTATTATTCCAACTTATGAATCTCTGGAAGACGTAATTCAATACAATTAGCAGGATGGACTATATCTCATTAATAGTATATCTCCATCAGGTACAGCCCCTGTGCCGGAGCAGTCTTGCCTGCTTTTGTCCTGTCAAGGCCTTTGATTATCCCGGGAATCAGGCTTTCCTTAAGTTTTCCCATTCCTACATATATCAGTGTGCCTGCAATTATTCTTACCATGTTGTATAAAAAGCCGTTCCCTGTTACCTCTATTTCAATCAGGTTATCTTCTTTTTTAGAAACATTCATGCTGTAGATTTCACGGACTGTGCTCCGGACTTGTCCTCCCGTAGCCTGAAAAGCTGCAAAATCATGCTCACCGACAAAATGTGCCGCAGCTTTTTTTATCTGTTCGAAATCAAGCTCCGGTCTCACATGACATGCTCTGTTGCGCATTATTGCGGATTGGTGGGCTGAATTGCATATGAGATATCTATATTTCTTGCCTTTTGAGGAATATCTGGCGTGAAAATCTCCTGATACCTCCTCGGATTTCTGTATTACTATATCATCAGGCAGGAGATTATTTATGGCGTATGAAAACTTTTCTCCGGGTATGGTGGAATTTGTGAAGAAATGCGCAACCTGGCCGTAGGCATGAACCCCAACATCCGTCCTGCTGCAGCCAATAACTCCGGCCTCTGTTCCCAGCAGCTTTGCAAGGGCTTTTTCAACACACTCCTGCACAGTTAAGGCATTCTTTTGAACCTGCCAGCCATGGTAATTTGTTCCGTCGTATTCTATTGTTAATTTGATATTCCGCATTTAACCACCTGTATATCATGGGTTTTCTCATTAGATTTTGCCGGTTTCGACCAATAATATCCGCCGTTAACCTATTGTCCTATACATTTTATCGACTGCCGTCTTCTGCCTGAGGTCTTTTTATTGCTATCATCTGTCTTCCGACTTCCGCCGGTTAAAGCACCATATTCTGCATTACCAGTACCCATGCCATAAATACGACAGTTATTGCTGCTGCAATCAAATCATACCTTGTGAAGCTCAGCTGCTTCATCCTTGTCCTGCCTTCACTGCCCCTGTAGCACCTTGCCTCCATTGCAGTAGCCAGCTCGTCAGCCCTGCGGAACGCGCTGATAAACAAAGGTATAAGTACAGGGATAAAACTTTTGGCGCGTTCCACCATGTTTCCCGTATCGAAATCAGCACCTCTTGATGACTGAGCCTTGATTATCTTGTCCGTTTCTTCAAGAAGTGTGGGTATAAACCTTAAAGCTATTGTCATCATCATAGCTATTTCATGCACCGGTACCCTTATTTTTCTAAGAGGTCCTAAAAGCTTCTCAATTCCGTCTGTCAATGCAATTGGTGTAGTGGTGTACGTTAGCAGACTTGCAATGATTATGAGCAGAAAAAGCCTTATAGCCATCTTTATGGCCGTATCCACACCCTCGTAAGTCATTTTAAGAAAACCTATCCGGAAAATCTCTGTTCCCCCAATGGTAAACATGTTTATTATTCCTGCAAAAATCACAATAAATATGACAGGCTTTAAACCCTTCAGCACAAATTTGACCGGAATATTTGCAGTTACAATGGTCAAGGCTGTAAAAATCGTTAACAGCAGATAACCCCAATAAGTATTTATCAAAAATATAAAAATCATCATTACAAACGTCAGAATTATTTTTGTACGGGGATCTGATTTGTGAAGAAGGGATTCTCCCGGTACATACTGACCTATTGTTATATCTCTTATCATTAAAGCTCCATTTCCGCCTGGCAAAAAAACTTGCCAAAGTACATTAGTTCCTCTATGCTTTCAAATGCTTTTTCAATTCTCTGGCTGCAGCTTCCACAGTAAATATATTTTCATCTATATCAGGAAAAATAGTTTTGAGCCTTTTCATCAGGTAGGTTATCTGCGGTGCTGAAAGACCAATTCTTTCAAGTTCCCCGGGTTGAGTGTATACCTCATTTGAAGGCTTATCCATAAATACAGTGCCCTGATTCATGACTATTACCCTTTGAGCCAGTTTCGCAATATCCTCCATGCTGTGGGAAACCAGGATAATTGTCATACTGAAATCTCTGTGAAGTCTTTTAATATATCCGAATATCTCATCCCTTCCACTGGGGTCCAGACCGGCTGTCGGCTCATCAAGTACCAGTATTTTAGGCATCATGGCTACAACTCCTGCAATAGCAACTCTGCGCTTCTGTCCTCCTGACAGTTCAAAGGGTGATTTTTCTAAAATCAACTCATCAAGTCCTACCGAAAACAGTGCAGAAATAACCCTCTTCCGGATTTCCTCCTCTGAAAGCCCCTGCTTTATAAGTCCAAAGGAAATATCCTTTTTAACGGTATCTTCAAAAAGCTGATGCTCAGGATATTGAAATACAATACCGACCTGACGCCTCAGTTCCTTCAGATCCTTTTGCTTTGTATCTATACCGTTAATTATTACACGTCCCCGCGTCGGCTTGAGTATACCGTTCAAATGCTGAATAAAGGTGGATTTGCCTGAACCGGTATGCCCGATTATACCAATAAACTCACCGTCATTTATATCAATATTTATATCGCTTAACGCATTTTTCTCAAATGGCCCGCCGTTGGAATATGTATACGACAGACCTTCTATATTAATAGGCATAACTTACTCCCGAATATCCTTCTATTTATTATTATGGCAAAATTAATCCTCCGTGGCTTTAAGCCGCAGTAGTTAACTTTAGGCATGATTAAATATTACCACATCTTCGTGCATATAGTGAATAGTCAATAATAAAAACTGTACAGTTGCAGAAAGCCAGCATACGCCGGCCCTCTATCAATAAAAACCATTAATAAATAATTTCCCCTATTTAATCATTTTAATAAGCTGTTCCGAGGAAATATTTTCGGTAATCCCAAACCGTTTCATGGCTCGCAGCGATTGTGGCAAGCCTTTGATTATGGTATTTGTTCCGGCCTTGGTGGTAACTGTAGCTTTGATATCCATTCTGCTCAGAAAAACCTCTGTAAGCGTACTGTACTTTCCAAGGGGATAGGCCAGTGCTGTCACCTTGTTTCCAGTACCATCTTTTATTCCGTTTCCAGACTGCAAAATATCTTTCTTTAATAAATCAAGATAAGCATTTTCCTTATCCCCCTCAAGCGGCAATATGTTTGATCTGGCCTTGCCCTTTTCAAAGTCGGCCCATTGATGCATATCGAAAGTGTGGCTCTGAATGTCAATCAGGCCAGAATCCAGCATTTCCTTTGCCTGTTCATAGGTGAAATGAGGAGTAATGGGCTTACCGGTATCTTTATACGTATCCTTTCCAACAGAAACTCCTATTACAAAAATTGTGGCTTTCAAATTGTACTTTTTGAGAATAGGATAGGCCAGCTTGTAATTACTCAGATATCCGTCATCAAAGGTTATTAAAACCGGCTTCTCAGGCAGTTCTATTCCCTTTTCAACATAATCTGTCATCTGGTTGACAGTAATACCTGTGTACCCGGCTTCCGAGAGTGCCTTTATCTGCTCTTCAAATTTCCCGGTTGATACTACCATATCACCTGAAGACTTTTCTGCCATGTCATGATACATCAGTATCGGAACTCTTTTTGTATATGAGCTTTCGTCCATTTTCCGTATTTTAACCAGTGACTTTGACTGTTCTACTGCATTTTCAGGTGTAACATAAACACCGATATTTCCAGGTCTGTAAACCTCATTATCTCCAAATATTTCAGCCAATGCCATCTTTCCCATGGCATTTCTGAAGTGTGTGCTGTCATAGAAGAATCTGCAATCCGATGTCAGGGAATTAACGGAAAAATCCCAGAAGTTCGTAATTTCAGCCAGGCGGGTATAAACCTCCGTCAACTGCTGAGGATCGAAATTCTGTACATATTCATTGTACATTGGTGGAAAAAGCACCAGCAAATTTATATTATTCCTGTCGCAAAGTGCTTTGATTGATGCTACATCGTCTATAAAATCATCTATACTTGCAAGATTATGCTTGTCCTTGGGATAAGCCTTGAATACAGGATAATTCTCCAGATATGACCTGGTATCCTGTATCGACTCGGTATCTCTGACGGATTTGTCATAAGCACCTGTTTCCACCTCAAAAACCTTGTATTTATTCTGAAGATAACTGTCATTTTTAAAAGCCCGGAGCTTTTCAAAAGCGTAATTGGGATTTGCAAAAAGGTATCTCTTGTAAAAATCCAACTTTGAGGATTGTTCGGTTTTGTAGTGCAGACTGCCTGTATATGGGTCTGACTCTACATTGTACCTCATGGCGTTTATAAATCCCAGATTCAGAACAAGATTTTTAACCTTATAATTATTGATTATATATTCCGTTGTATGCTTAACATCATACATATCTGCGCCATACATAAATAGATTGTAGAACTTTGCATCCATATACCTGTTGAGCTGCTCTACGGGGAAGGATGAAGTAGAGGAGCTGCCTACGATAAATGAATCATACTCATCCTTATGCTGGTCCATATACGATATTTTTGCCACCCTGGGATTCTTGGTGAAATCGTAGGCATACCATTTCATAATATGGTCGCCGAAAGCACCGAAAGGGTCAACTACTATATTAATGCCGGCTATTCCCAATATGAGAAGCAGACCGGTCAATAAAAACATTATAAACCACTTTTTTGACGACATTGTTTCTCCTTAAAATTGCTTGTAAATAAACTCTGAGGCTATATAACCCTCTCTGAATATCCCGAAAAATACAATTATTATTAAGCCGGCAGCCAGCACCAGCCACTGTATGAACATATTTTTCTTTTCCAAGGACTCTCTAATATGTATTCCCTTTTCCTTCAAATACCCGATAAATAATATGATCAATCCGCATAGGAAAACCACCAGAAGGTCAAATGAACTCAAGCCCAATGAGAACACATTGGACACCAATGCTCTGGCATCAAAATGTAAAACAGTGCGTTTTATCATTCGTAACGCAGTCATTAAGGTCTCTCCACGGGTAAAATATCTGCCGATAAATACTAGAACAGTTGTTCTAAGTATCTGAAACAGCTTCCAATATGTACTGTCGGAATTTATATGCAGCTTGTTTAATATTTTTGCATAGATTGGTGCATTTATCAGTGAAAAGGTAATGATACCGCCATTCCAAATACCAAAAGCAATGTACTTCCAGCTGGCACCATGCCAGATACCTATGGTGAAGAACACAATGAAAGTAACTAATGAAACAGGCAATATCTTGCCTAAATTGCCTTTCAGCCTCTTTCTGGCAAACTTGCCCAGCCTTCCAAAGGGTTTTGACAGTGACAGCGGGTAAAACAGATAGTCCTTCATCCATGCCCCAAGACTGATATGCCATCTTCTCCAGAAATCTGACAGGGAGGTTGCAAAATAAGGACGTTGAAAGTTTTCTATCATATCGATCCCAAGTATTTGTGCAACTCCTCTTATTATATCTATGCCACCTGAAAAGTCGCAGTAAATCTGTATGCAATACATAAATACCGCAAAAGCTATTTCAGAACCTGAATATTTCTGATAGTTTGCAAAAACATTGTTTACAATTACAGCTGTCCGGTCAGCAACTATGAGTTTTTTAAAAAAACCCCACATCATCAGCTGGATACCGTATTTTAATCGGTCGAAGCTGAAGGAGTGCCCTTTGTACAGCTGATGGGCCAACTGATCAAACCTGCTGATAGGTCCCTGGATTATCTGCGGAAAAAATGACACGAAAAGAGCGAACTTGAAGAAGTTCTGCTCGGGTGGATACTTGGATCTGTAGACATCTATTACATACCCTATTGATTGGAATGTATAAAAAGACAAACCAACAGGCAGCAGCCATTTATATGTCGGTAAACTGAAATCACTGAATAAACCCAAAAGTACATTTAAATTTTCAGCTGTAAAGTTATAGTATTTTATTGCGGCTAATATACCAAAGTTAATTAATAAAATTCCAACTACAATCCACTTTTTGTTTCTTGTAATCCTATCTGAAATTGCCTTTTTTTCTTCGCTGGTAACCTCTTTGCCAAACTGCTGGAACCGGGCCTTCTTTTTGCTGTTAATAAGCCCCAGCAGTCTTCCTCCTGCATAGGTTGTAAAAGTTGTCATAAGCAGAAATGCTACTATCTTATATCCATAGGATAAATAATAATAGTAGCTTGCTACAAGAAGAACCATCCACTGAACCTTTTTAGGAAGCAGATAATACAGTACGACAGTTACCGCCAAAAAGATTAGAAATGAGGCTGACGACAATGACATGGCTGCTATTCCCCATCTCTCAATCTATTTATCAGAGCCATGATTGACTCAACAGAATTGAAGTTTTCAGGGATCAGATCCTCTACTCCTATCTGCACATCAAATGTCTCATCAATTTCTCCCACAAGTGCAACAATATCAAAGGAGTCCAATATACCATCGTCTATAAGAGCTTTCTTTTCTTCAAAGTTTATATCAGGTCTTAATTCCTTTAAAATCCTATATAATTCTTCCATTTTATTCTCCATTTCCGATCAGGCTTCCTTCCTGATCTTCTTCGCTAAATTTCATTATTTCAATTTAATATATCACATTTATTATATAAGATAATACTTATGATTTTTTTATCAGCCCTGCTGATTCCCAGCTGTCATATCTGAAACCTGTTGTCTCATATAATTTTCTTGCACTTATATTATCTTTTTTGACCCAGAGCTGAATTTTTGAGTTTTCATGTTCCTGAAGCATATTTCTATAAAAAGCAAGCAGCTTTTTTGCAATCCCCCGGTTACGTGCTTCCGGAAGGACTAAAAGATGCCATACGAACCAGGTGGTGCTTTTGCTGCCGATGTGCAACAGACCTAATATCCGTCCATTCTCATCTTCAGCCGTAATTATTTCTTTTCTTGAAATACATTCTACAACCTCATCCTTGCAGGGAACACAACCAAGATATGGGTCAAAAGCGTCTGCTATCATTTTTTGTATTATTTCAGCTTGTCCTTGATCAGCAAAGCCTATGCCCTGCAAGTTATCACAGACAATATCCAATTCTTTCGGGGTAACCTTCATCCTTGCTCTGTTGATATAAGGTGAAAATCCCTTGGAAGTCCAGTAATCAAGCTGTCTGATTACCGAGTCGTTTTCATTTCTATATACAAGCTCCATTACCAGAGGTTTATCACCCGGCAATTGAATATCACTGTCAGCATCTTTAATATGGTAATATATGCGCCAGCAGTTTTTACAGTCCAAAAACAAAGCCAGTATTGCCTCTGTTCTTTCGTAATATAAAGTCCCTGCCTTTATATAGGCATTGTATTTATCCTGCATTATAAAATTGTTTGATAAAACACCCTTTTTCATAAAATCTGTTAAAAGGCTGTTTAATTCACCGAGTTCCTTAATTTTTTTCATCAGTGTATTTCTCCACTAACTTTCTTCTGTCAATCTTGCCATTTGCATTATAGGGAAAAGCCTCAAAGCATTTTAAAGTATTGGGAATCATATACTTTGGAAGCTTATCATTCAACTTTATTATCAATTGGGGTGTATCAATTCTTCCAACATAAAAAAGCACTATTTTTGAGTCCTCATGATCATAGAAACATACGCATGCCGATACCTCATGAACAGTATTGACAGCTGCTTCAATTTCACCCAGCTCAATACGATTTCCCATATGCTTGACCTGACCGTCTTTCCTGGAAATGAACACAATTTCACCGTACTCATTGTATTTTCCAATATCACCGGTGCAGTACAGAATGTCACGGTAGGAATTATTAAGCGGATTCTGAATAAAAACCTCATTTGATAGCTCAGGATTATTAATATAACCTAAAGCTACTCCGGTTCCTCTGACACATACCTCACCGGGATTACTTCCCGATACAGGTTTGCTATCCTCATCCAGCAGCATTACGTCCATGTTGCGGCAGGCATTTCCTATTGGTATTACTTCATCATCACCAAACTCCCGGTTAACTATATAATAAGTACAATCCACCGTAGCCTCGGTTGGCCCGTACAGATTAACATACATTACTTCGGGCAGATAAGTGCGCCAGGCATTCATATGCCTTGCAAACATTGCTTCTCCTGCAAAAAATACCTTGTTCAAATAAGCCGGAAGTGATTTCTTTAATATCCGTGAATTGGCTACAAGTGTTATGGCCGAGGTAGCCCAAAGTATTGAAGTTACACGGTTATTATTAAGGTATTCCACAAGCTTTATAGGAAACATAAATAGTTTTTTAGGAATTATACACAGAGTAATTGCCTTTTTAATGCATAAGTAAATATCCTTTACAGATGCATCAAAATAGAAAGGAGTCTGATTTCCGATAACATCCTCACTGCTGAAGCCGAAGGTGTCATCCAGCCATTCAGCCAGATCTATTACATTCCTGTGAGGAACAACTATACCCTTGGGCGTACCGGTGGAACCTGAAGTAAATATTGTATAAACCGGATCAGTATCAATTATCCTGTTTCTTACACTGTTCAGTTTTTTCTGGTCTTCCACATTGATTTTAGTTTCATATTTACAGTAATTATCAATACTCAATATTTCAGGAAGTCTTTCAACTCCCTCAAATACTTTGTTATCCTTTTCCTCAGCCAGTATAAGCCCGGGCTTCAGAGTATCGATAATTAACTGAAGTCGTTGTTTCGGGGTTTGATTATCAACGGGAACATAATAATTTCCACTATATAATACAGCCATAAATGAAACTACTGTTGAGCAAGTCCTGTCAACCATGACAATTACAGGGGTTCTGATTGAGCCCGATATTGCATTTACTATAGCATAACCCAGAGACTTGGCCTTTTGTTCAAATTGAGAAAAAGTAATTTCCTGAGTCTCATCCTTTAAGGCAATTTTATCAGGAAAGCTGTATGCTGATTGTTCCAGGTATTCAAGTACATTTATACGCAAAAAAACCTCCAAAAGAGAACCCACCCATAATATCTTTTACTGCCCACTTCTGTATAACAGGCAAATTTTCTTTTTATAACTCATAACATAATCTCCGTTTAAGTCTTAGCAACTTGTTCAGAAGGTCAGTTATTCATTTGAATCTTATAATTATTAAAAGCCCTATATTTCAGGCTTTTCTCATTAATGACATAATTATATGGATTATTTCCAAATATATATTATAACGAGGCGATAAAGAAACATACAAAGGTAATAATTTTTTCTACACTCGTAAAAATTTATCTAAACCTATGTGTTATAATAATAGTTATTATTATAAAAGTCAAGTAATCCACAAATCATTCGGCATGCAGGTACGATGCAAACTTGAATTATTTTTACCGGAGGTAAAAACAAAAATATGAGTCAACATTACTTTACTGAAAATCCCGATTCAGAAATAAAAGAAAAAAACTTTACTGAGAATATAAATGGAAAACAGTTAAGCTTCACCTCTGTCAGCGGAGTGTTTTCTTTTGAAAATAAAGTTGATAAGGTATCGCATAATCTAATAAAAAATTTTACTCCTACGGGCAGCTCAATTCTTGACGTAGGCTGTGGCTACGGAGCTATTGGCTTATTCCTGAAAGCGCTTTTCCCTGCTCAAAACTTAACTATGATAGACATAAACAACAGGGCTCTTGATTATACAAAAAAAAATGCAGCTGCCAACACTCTGGAAGTAGAGATTATTCACAGTAATCTATATGATGCCCTGCCAGGAAGGGTTTTTGATGACATAGTTTCAAATCCGCCCTTTGCTGCAGGTAAGGAACTGAATACCAGGCTCATATCCCAAGCCTTTGAGCACCTTTCAACCAATGGTTCCCTATGGCTTGTTGCTTTTCATAACAAAGGCGGCTCTAGTCTTAAGGAAATTATGAAAAACACATTCGGAAATGTAACTGATATTGATAAAAGCGGCGGTATAAGGGTATATAAAGCAATCAAGAAAATTTACTAACTCATTAATCTGCTTCTCTTTTATGCAATAATCAGATTACTCTCTAAGAGTCCCTTGCGGACTCTTGCGGGAACTACACCCTTTGGCAAGCTACTTCTCATTGATAACCTACTCCATCTAGATAAATTACTCACTTCTACAAACACTCAACTTCAACCAAATACTCCTCAGTTCTCTTATCAGGAACTTACACTACCTTGTCAAATCCTTTATAATCTCGAATGCCTCATCTACCGTTAACGGGAGCTTATTTATATTTACACCTTGTTTCTTCAGGTCATACATCAGTTCTGTTACCTGAGGCACATCCAGTCCGAGGTTCTTGACCTTGTCGACATTACTGAAAACCTCTTGTGGAGTACCATCCAGCACAATGTTGCCATCATCAATTATAATTAATCTGTTTGCTATTGCAGCTTCATCCATATGATGTGTTATATGAATAATAGTTATATTCTCTTCCTTATTGAGCTTTTTCAATACTTTTATTACCTCCCTGCGGCCGACAGGATCCAGCATTGAGGTGGCTTCATCAAGAATTATACATTCAGGCTTCATGGCCAGTATACCTGCAATGGCAACACGCTGCTTCTGACCTCCTGACAAAAGATGGGGTGCATTTTTCTTAAATTCGCTGATACCCACAGTCTCCAGGGACTCGTCCACCCTTCTGCGGATTTCTGAAGGTTCCACTCCCAGATTTTCAGGGCCGAAGGCCACATCTTCCTCAACAGTAGTAGCAATAATTTGATTGTCAGGATTCTGAAATACCATACCGGCAGTACTTCTGATCTCCCAGACATTATCTTCATTGGAGGTATCCTTTCCTGCGACAAGCACAATACCCTTTTTAGGAACTAAAAGAGCATTAAGCAGCCTTGAGAATGTAGATTTTCCCGAACCGTTCCTGCCTAAAATAACTACAAAGTCACCTCTGTCTATCTTGACAGAGACATCCTCCAAAGCCGGTACTTCAACAGGTACTTCCCCATATGTGTTGTATGAAAAACTTACTTCCTGAACATCAAAAAATATACTCATTACAATCCCCATCCCGCTGTGAAGCAGCGTTTTAAAAAGTTATAAAAACCTGCCTGCAGGTTTTTAATGCGTGAAAACAACGATTATACACAAAACTTTACTTTCACGCAGACCTCCATAATTCCTTATGCATATACTATTCCGTGTAACACATCATATAAATATAGGGACTAAACATATCGGCGACGCTTACGCTGCCGGCATGTCTAGTCCCCTATATCATTATCTCATACTTTAATTTTTACTGAATTATACTAACTCAAGGATAACCATTTCAGCAGCGTCGCCTCTTCTTGGTCCGAGCTTGTATATTCTAGTGTATCCGCCATTTTTGCCCTTGTACTTAGGAGCAATTTCATCAAAAAGCTTATCTGTGATGTTTACGTTCTTTCCATCAGCAGTTGATGGTCTGTAAACCCAATTCATTATAAGTCTTCTTGCATGAAGTCTTGATGCACTGTCAACTGAAACCATATCAGTCTTCTGTTCTCTGTCGATTACCAAGTACTTGTTACCGTTCTTGGAAGTCTTGGAGTCAGTAAGCTTACTACCTTTGCTGTCAACTTTTGCTGCACTTACCTTTACCTGCTTTGAAGTAAAGTTGTCAGCTTCCTTGATCGCTATAGTGATAAGTTTTTCTGCAATATTTTTAACTTCTTTAGCTCTCGCTTCAGTAGTTTCAATTCTTCCACTTACAAATAATGCTGTTGTAAGGTTCTTTAAAATTGCCTTTCTTTGGTCAGTTGCACGCCCTAACTTTCTTTGAACTGGCATTACCTATCCCTCCTTACCCGATGTTTTACTTAATACTAATGTATTGTTTATAGTAAATACTCATATATCCAATATTGAAAAAACTCTTTAGTTTTCTCACCGTGATATTAATCACGCTTATTCTTCACTTGGAGCTAATAAAAGTCCGAGTGCCTGCAGCTTCTGAAGAACTTCTTCCAGAGACTTTCTACCGAGATTTCTTACCTTCATCATATCCTCTTCGGTCTTGTTGGTAAGATCTTCTACGGTGTTTATGCCAGCTCTCTTAAGACAATTGTATGATCTGACAGACAGATCAAGTTCTTCAATTGTCATTTCAAGAACCTTTTCCTTCTTAGTTTCTTCTTTTTCTACCATTATTTCAGTGTGCTTAGCCTGATCAGACAAATCAACAAACAGATTTAGATGCTCGCTCAATATCTTTGCTCCAAGGCTTATTGCCTCGTCAGGATTGATGCTTCCATCAGTCCAAACTTCCAAAGTAAGCTTGTCGTAGTCGGTAATCTGACCAACACGGGTATTCTCAACAGTGTAGTTAACCTTCTTGACAGGAGTATAAATCGAGTCAACAGGAATTACGCCGATTGGCTGTCCTGCCTGCTTATTCTTTTCAGCAGACACATACCCTCTACCCTTACTGATTACAAGTTCCATGTAGAATCTATGGTCACCGTTCAACGTTGCAATATGGAGATCAGGATTTAATATCTCAACATCCTGATCAGTGATGATATCACCTCCGGTGATAGGTCCTTCACCATTTGCATCAATATAGATAACTTTAGATCCTTCGCCGTGCATCTTTAAAGAAAGAGATTTAATATTAAGTATTATTTCGGTTACGTCTTCTACTACACCAGGAACTGTAGAGAATTCATGCAGAACTCCATCAATTTTGATTGAATTAACAGCCGCACCTGGTAATGAAGAAAGTAATATTCTTCTTAATGAGTTACCGAGCGTAATACCATAGCCTCTTTCCAAAGGCTCAACTATAAACTTGCCATATGTGTTATCATCGCTATTAGCTACACATTCAATTCTAGGCTTTTCTATTTCTATCACCAAGAACCCTCCCTTAACAACTTTTTATTTTTTGAGGGCAACTGATTCGATATAGGCTGCTTCAGCAGCTTATATAGCATACATTCTCATAGAGAACTATTATATCAATAATCCTTTCAGTTGCTTCCAAGTCAATTATGAATTCACTTATTATTACTTGGAGTACAACTCTACGATCAAGTGTTCCTTGATTGGTAAATCGATATCTTCTCTTGCAGGAAGAGCGGCAACTTTTCCTGTGAAGTTTTCTGCATCATACTCAAGCCATTTTGGAACTACTTTTCCACCAGTGATATCACTGATAGCTTTAACTTTTTCTGAGCTTCTGCTCTTAGGAGCAAGTGCTATAACATCTCCAACCTTCAAGAGGTATGAAGGAATGTTAACGCGCTTACCATTTACGGTAAAATGACCATGAGTTACTAATTGTCTTGATTCAGGTCTTGAAGTTCCAAGTCCAAGTCTGTAAACAACGTTATCAAGTCTGGTTTCTAGGATTTGTAACAAGTTTTCACCTGTTATACCCTTACGTCTTGCAGCCATTTCAAAGTATTCACTGAACTGGCCTTCCAGTACGCCATAAAATCTTCTTACTTTTTGCTTCTCACGAAGCTGTATACCATATTCAGACATTTTCTTCTTTGCCTGTCCATGTTGTCCGGGAGCATACGCTCTTTTCGCTATAGAACATTTATCAGTATAGCATCTCTCGCCCTTCAAGAACAGCTTTAAACCTTCTCTACGGCAGAGTCTGCAAGATGCTTCAGTATATCTTGCCATCTAATCTTACACCTCCATATTAATCAATTATACTCTTCTACGTTTAGGTGGTCTGCAGCCATTATGAGGAATTGGTGTAACATCCTTTATAAGGCTTACTTCTAAACCAGCAGCCTGCAATGCTCTGATTGCTGCTTCTCTACCTGCTCCAGGTCCCTTTACGTAAACTTCAACAGTCTTAAGTCCATGTTCCATTGCCGCCTTTGCAGCTGTTTCTGCTGCCATCTGAGCAGCAAATGGTGTGCTCTTTCTTGAGCCTCTGAAACCCAATCCACCCGCACTTGCCCATGAAAGCGCATTTCCGGCAGTATCTGTCAAGGTAACAATTGTATTATTAAAAGATGAACGGATATGAGCAGCTCCACGTTCAATATTTTTACGCTCTCTTCTTTTTCTGGTAGTCCTTTTAGCACCAGCAGTCTTTGTTGCCATGTGTTCGCAAACCTCCTTTAACTATTTCTTTCTACCGCTAACGGTTTTTGAAGGGCCTTTTCTAGTCCTTGCGTTAGTCTTTGTACGTTGACCTCTTACTGGAAGACCCATTCTATGTCTTCTTCCCCTGTAGCACCCGATTTCAATAAGACGCTTGATGTTCAACGCCACTTCTCTTCTAAGGTCACCTTCAACCTTATATTCTTTGTCAATGATTTCTCTGAGTTTGCTGATTTCATCGTCAGTCAGATCTCTTACTCTTGTATCGGGATTGATACCAGTCTTTACGAGTATCTCGTTTGACTTAGCTCTTCCGATTCCAAAAATGTAAGTGAGACCAATTTCAACCCTTTTTTCTCTGGGCAAATCTACTCCGGAAATACGTGCCATACTTTTCCTACACCTCCAAATAAATTCTATTACAATTATTCTTGCAAAAAGCCAAGAGGCCTTTTGTTGCATGAAGACTTCGCTTTTTAACCGAAGTAACACCTCATGCTTCCACGCTAATTCTCCACCGCAGAATCCAGATGTAATAAATATTGCCATTCCCCTAGGCATCTTAGTCCATGCGATATCGTCAAATATTTAAAATATCATCAAGAATAACAATGAATTGGGATGATTCTCTTGTTCAGCCGCTTCTTGTTGAGATTTTACGAAAGTAAGAGTCAATTACTATGGACTGAAAGCCGATAGCTTAGGTTTGAACCGTAATTGACTTTGGTAATACCGGGTTGTATTCCAACCCTTTTAAAGGTACTGCTGTTAATAGTTTAAATCGGGACAGCAAATAACCCCACAGATTTGAATTAACCCTGTTTTTGCTTGTGCTTTGGGTTTTCGCAGATTATCATTACTCTGCCTTTTCTCTTAATGATCTTGCATTTTTCACATATAGTCTTAACTGATGGTTTAACTTTCATTGTTGTAGCCTCCTTATAGTAAAAAACAAATTCGCTTAATTAAATAAAACTGCTTTTATATTTAATAATACCTTTGTACCAGTAGTAAAGGTATGTATTATTTTGCTCTCCAAGTAATCCTTCCTCTGGTAAGGTCGTATGGGGATAATTCAATTGTCACCTTATCACCTGGAAGTATTCTGATAAAGTTCATCCTAAGTTTTCCTGAAATATGGGCCAATACCTTATGACCATTTTCAAGTTCTACCTGGAACATAGCATTTGGTAATGCTTCAACAACTGTTCCTTCCACTTCTATAACATCATCTTTTGCCAAACTTGCACCTCCTCCAGAAGCTTTTTCAAAGAGCCTATCAAAATAAGTCTTTAAAATGGATTATTATATTAATTAATACTATAAGCCGAAACTATTCTTTACCTGCTTCAGCTGCTTTTAGCTCAGCCAGATACTTTCTAATCTCAGCATTTGTAATTTTTATGCCGGCATTGAGCTTCTGTGAAAGATACTCAATGTTAATAGTAGTACTGTCCAAATGCTTTATTTTCTTCTTCTTGGGATTTTCAACTCTTCTTAAATCACCATCGCTGACAAACACAAACTTATCATCAATGATACCGCAAATTATGAAAACCCTGCCTTCGTCCCGCCCTGCTTTTGAATACACTACCTGTCCAAGCGTTATATTCATGCTAACCTCCAAGCCTTAAAAAGGCACCGGCGAAACAAAATAAAAATAAATTCTGAAACATTACCTGCATATTTGCCATACAAACGCGAGGGATACCGATGCCGCTCTAAGAATGTCTTACTCGCGTTATTCAAGCCTTGTCACCTCTGCGCATAAAATTTACATTGTCAATTACTTTCAGCTAAATTGCATATACTATAAAGGGTAATTGACATTGGTCAAACCAAATATAAATTATACAGGAAAACTAATATAATAACAATACATTTATCAAAAAACTTTTGTAAAAAGTTTTTTGTAATTTTTAGAACTTTGTTAAAATTAATGGTCCATTTTCTGTAATTGCCACCGTATTCTCATAATGCGCCGAGAGCGATCCATCAGCAGTAATTACGGTCCAGCTGTTCTCCAATACTCTTATACTGTATCCCCCGGCATTTACCATGGGCTCGACAGCTATGGTCATTCCATTTTCCAGTTTCACACCTCTACGCTTTGTGACGTAGTTAGGTATATCGGGCAATTCATGAAGTTCCCTTCCTATGCCATGACCGACAAAATCTCTGACCACTGACATGCCCTTACTTTCAACATGGTTCTGTATTGCTTCGGAAATATCTCTAATGTGTTTACCCACAACCATGTGCTTTAAACCTTCGTAGAAGCTTTGACGTGTTTCGGAAATCAAGCTCTGAGCTTCCTCTGATATTGTTCCTACTCCATATGTTCTTGCTGCATCAGCATGAAAACCATTTAAATAAACGCCAACATCTATGCTAATAATATCGCCATCTTTTAAGTGATTTAAACTGTTTGGTATTCCATGAACCACTTCTTCGTTGACAGATGAACAAATACTTGCAGGAAAAGGTACTACACCAGGTACTCCCGGTTCATACCCCAAAAAGGAAGGAACAGCATTCTTCTTTTTGATATGTTCAAAAGCAATTCTGTCTAATTCCTTTGTACTCACACCGGGAACAATATTCTTTTTTAGAAGCTGGAGAGTTTCATATAATACCTCTCCTGCTTTTCTCATCTTATCTATTTCAGATTGCGACTTAATTGTAAACATTTCTTAAATACCCAAAGCCTTAAACACTCTGGCAGTTGTTTCATCAACTTCGTCTGCACCCTGAGCAACTTTGAGCTTACCTGCCTTTTCATAATAGCTTATAAGCGGTTGTGTCTGCTTGTGGTAAGTTTCAAGCCTGTTCAATACTGTTTCTGCAGCATCGTCAGGTCTTTGAATTACAGGTGTGCTGCAAACATCACAAACACCCTCAACCTTTGTAGGATTGAAAACAACATGATATGATGCTCCACAATTAGGACATGTACGTCTTCCGGACATTCTTTCTATTATATCCTTATCGTCTACATTGATTAATAATGTAGCATCCAGATCAATTTTCATATTATTAAGAACCTTGTCAAGATACTCTGCTTGAGGAATGGTTCTTGGGAAACCATCAAGAATGAATCCTTTTTCACAGTCAGGATTTGCCAGTCTGTCCTTTACAATCTCAACTGTCAGTTCATCAGGAACCAGTTCTCCTTTGTCAATGTATCCCTTTGCCTTGATTCCAAGTGGAGTATTTCCCTTTATATTTGCTCTGAAAATGTCTCCAGTAGATATATGTGGTATGGATAATTTTTCAGATAATGCTTTTGCCTGAGTTCCCTTACCTGCACCCGGAGCTCCTAAAAGTACGATTTTCATAATGTTTACCCCCATATTCCCATTCTACTTGCTTTGGGACTGTTAAAACCCTCAGCATACCCTATACAATAATTAAAAACTTATAAATTTAAAGCAAGGGTTTATGACGTATCATAAACCCCAAACTCTTTAAATTATTTATTTAAGATATTAAAATGGTTAACGCTTACTCCAAGAAACCTTTATAATGTCTCATAAGCATCTGTGACTCGATCTGTCTGACAGTATCAAGTGCAACACCAACGAGAATCAAAACGCTTGTTCCTGCAAACCATACACCCTGAACTCCTGTAATCCAAACGATTATATATGGGAATATGGATATAAGTGCAAGGAATAGTGCACCGAACCATGTAATTCTGTTTAAAACCTTTTGAATGTAATCTGATGTTGGTTTACCAGGTCTGATACCAGGTATAAAACCACCGTTCTTCTTCATATTGTTTGCAAGTTCAATAGGATTGAACTGTACATATGTGTAGAAGAAGGTAAAACCAATAATCAATAAAGCATATAGTACTGCATATGACCAGTGTGACTGCCAGTTCTTCATAAAGCCGATAAAACCGGTAGTTGTACTTGGTGCTGCAAAAGCAAATATGGTTGATGGCAATGCCATTATTGACATTGCGAAGATTATTGGAATAACACCTGCCCAGTTTACCTTGATTGGCAAATGAGTGCTCTGTCCTCCGTAAACCTTTCTACCAACTACTCTTTTAGCATACTGTACTGGAATACGACGTTCTGCCTGGTTAACAAAAACAACACAAGCAATAATGGCAACGAATACTGCCAAAATTCCAATAATTGCAATTATACCAACTATTCCTTCACCAAGCTTTCCAGCCTGATAGTTCTTGATAAGGTAATTCAATCCGTTTGGAGCTGCAGATACTATACCTGCAAAAATCAGCATTGATATACCGTTACCTATACCATATTCGGTGATCTGCTCACCAAGCCACATCAGAAATGCAGTTCCGGCAGTAAGTGTAAGTGTTACTGTAATGAAGGTCATAACGTTAAGTCCTGAAACAAGTGCGCCTCTTAAGCTAATCGTGATAGCAGTTGCCTGAACGAATGCCAGAATAACTGTAGCATATCGAATCCATTGGCCTATCTTTTTCCTGCCTTCTTCTCCCTCTTTAGAGAGCTGTTCCAGCTTTGGAATAGCTATGGTCAAAAGCTGCATAATAATTGATGCATTAATATATGGCGTTATGCTCATAGCAAAAATTGTTGCTGATTTAAATGCTCCTCCGCCAACTACATCAAGAAAACTAAACAGCTGTCCGCCTTTTTCAATAAGGCTGGCAAAATAGGTAGGATCAAGTCCCGGAACCGGGATTCTGGATCCCAATCTAAAAACCAGGAGCAGACCTATTGTTATCAAGATTTTTCTTTTTAAATCAGGAATTTTCCAGGAATTCTTAAGTGTATCCAACATACCACTCACGTTATACCACCTCGACCTTTCCTCCCGCAGCTTCTATCTTAGCAGTAGCTGTCTTCGTAAATTTAGCCGCCTGAACTGTTAACTTTTTAGTTAACTCACCGTTACCTAAAATAGCTACTCCATCAATAATCTTTTTAGCAAGGCCAGATGATTTAAATAGTTCTTCTGTTACAACAGTACCGTCTTCGAAAATGTTCAATTCAGAAACATTAACTTCTGTATACTTATTTGCAAACTCGTAGTTATTAAATCCTCTTTTAGGTAATCTCATATATAATGGCATCTGACCACCTTCGAAACCAGGTCTTACACCACCACCTGCACGAGCATTTTGTCCTTTGTGACCTTTGCCGGCAGTTTTACCGTTACCAGTACCTATACCTCTACCTTTTCTGTTAGGTAGTTTTTTTGATCCAGGAGCAGGCTGTAATTCAAATAATTTCATTGACTACACCTCCCTTATATTTCTTCTACACAAACAAGATGTGAAACTTTTCTTATCATACCTCTGATTTGTGGGTTATCATTGTGCTCAACAGATGTACCGATTTTACCTAAGCCAAGAGCCTTAACTGTAGCTACCTGACTTTCAACGGCCTTATTCGTGCTCTTTTTCAGAGTTATTTTCAACTTAGCCATTAATGTCCCCCCCTAACCCAGAATCTCTTCTGCAGTTTTTCCGCGAAGTCTAGCAACCTCTTCAGCGGTCTTTAACTGTGCAAGACCCTTTATAGTTGCATTAACCATGTTGATAGGGTTGTTTGAACCCAATGACTTCGTTCTGATATCACGTATTCCGGCAAGCTCCAGCACGGCTCTTACAGGACCACCAGCGATAACACCAGTACCTTGTCCTGCTGGTTTGAGCAATACTTTACCTGCTCCGAATACACCTATAGCTTCATGTGGTATTGTTGTTTCTACCAATGGAACTTTTATAAGGTTTTTCTTTGCATCTTCTATACCCTTACGAATAGCTTCAGGTATTTCAGCAGCCTTACCCATTCCACTACCAACATAACCATTTTCGTCTCCAACTACTACTAAAGCGCTGAAACGAAAGTTTCTACCACCTTTAACAACCTTAGTTACACGACCTATATTAACGACTTTCTCTTTTAGTTCTCCCAAAGTGTTGGCATCAATTCGTTGCAATGTATTCCCCTCCTTCTCTTAGAAATCCAAGCCTGCTTCTCTAGCAGCGTCAGCAAGCTCTTTTACTCTTCCGTGATAGATATATCCGCCTCTATCAAATACAACCTGCTTTATACCCTTTTCAATAGCCTTTGTAGCTATTAATTTTCCAACTTCTTTAGCTGCTTCCTTGTTTCCAGCGTTAGCAACTTTACCTTTTAATGCAGCATCAAGGGTTGAAGCGGATACAAGAGTATTACCGGTTGAATCATCAATAATTTGTACATAAATGTTTTTTAAACTTCTAAAAACGTTCAGTCTAGGACGTTCTTGAGTTCCAGAGACTTTTTTACGTACTCTTACGTGCTTTCTAAGTCTTATTTCGTTCCTATTTTGTTTATTAATCATTTACTCTCATCTCCTTTCTACTTTTTACCCTTGCCACCGGTCTTACCTTCTTTACGTCTGATTACTTCATTTTCGTATTTGATACCTTTACCCTTATAAGGCTCAGGTGGTCTCTTTTCACGAATCTTTGCAGCAATCTCTCCAACAACCTGCTTGTCGATTCCCTTAACAATAATCTTGTTAGGTGCAGGTACTTCAGTAGTTATTCCTTCAGGATCATCCATTTCAACAGGATGTGAATATCCCAATGTCAATACCAACTTCTTACCCTGCTTCTGTGCTCTGTAACCAACACCGTTGATATCAAGAGCCTTCTGGTATCCGTTTGTAACACCTTCAACCATATTGTTAACAAGTGTTCTGGTTAACCCATGAAGTGACTTGTGCATTTTTAAATCAGAAGGTCTTTCTACAGTGATCTGTTCACCTTCCACTTTAATAATCATATCCTTGTGGAACTGCTTAGTTAATGTTCCTTTTGACCCTTTTACAGTCAACACGTTGTCGCCGCTGAGCTTTACATCTACTCCCTTGGGAACAGCTATTGGCAACTTACCTATTCTTGACATGCCGTCAACCTCCAGTTCTTAAAATTATGAACGAATTAATCGTCCTTTTCAGACCTTTTATCTTCGTATTCCAATAGACATTGGAATGGTAGCTAGCCAGGAAAAACACAAAGTGTTTTTCCTGCGCGAAGAAAAATTCGCGCTATTACCATACGAATGCCAGAACTTCTCCGCCTACGCCTTCAGTTCTAGCTTTTCTGTCAGTCATAATTCCCTTTGATGTTGAGATAATAGCTACTCCGAGACCGCCCAATACTTTAGGAAGCTCTTCCTTACCGGCATATACTCTCAAACCAGGTTTACTTATTCTCTTTATTCCGGTTATAACGTTCTGCTTGTTTCCAGTGTACTTCAAGCTAACTCTTATAACGCCTTGCTTACCATCGTTTAATTCTTCAAAACTCTTAATATAACCTTCTTCCAGCAATATAGTTGCTATGGACCTCTTAAGGTTGGAAGCGGGTATATCAACTGACTCATGTTTAGCAGAACCTGCATTTCTAATTCTGGTTAACATATCAGCGATAGCATCAGTGATTTGCATATGTTTAACCTCCTTCCAAAGTCTATTACCAGCTTGCTTTTTTAACGCCAGGTATTTGTCCCTTGTACGCTAACTGTCTAAAGCACAAACGGCAAATTCCAAATTTTCTAATGTATGCATGTGGTCTTCCACATATTTTACATCTGTTGTAGCCCCTAGTACTAAACTTGGGAGTACGCTGCTGCTTAATTATCATAGATTTCTTTGCCATGCTCCAAATCCCTCCTTAGCTCTGGCTAAATGGCATACCAAGCAACTTGAGGAGCTCTTTAGCCTCTTCATCACTTTTCGCCGTAGTTACAAAAACTATATCCATACCTCTTATTTTGTCTATCTTGTCGTATTCGATTTCAGGGAATATCAACTGGTCTTTAATACCCATTGAATAGTTACCTCTTCCATCAAATGAGTTGTTGGATACGCCTCTGAAGTCTCTTACTCTAGGGAGGGCTACATTAAAGAGTTTGTCAACGAATTCATACATTCTTTCTCCTCTTAATGTTACCTTGCAGCCTATATTCATTCCTTCTCTCAACTTAAATGCCGCTACTGATTTCTTAGCTTTCGTAACAATTGGCTTTTGTCCGGAAATCAGCGTCATATCACTAACAGCAGAATCCATTGCTTTTGGATTATCTTTAACTTCCCCAACACCCATATTAAGAACTATCTTCTCAATTTTTGGAATCTGCATGTTGCTGCTATATTTAAATTTTGTTTGCAAAGCAGGAACTGCTTCTTTTAAATATTTTTCTTTCAACCTTGCCATCCACAATACCTCCTTTCAGTATAACTTTATACTTCTTTCTTATCTAGGATAACATCAATTATTTCGTTACAGTGTTTGCAAGATCTGACCTTCTGGCCATTATCAAGAATTTTTTTAGCCACCTTTGTAGGCTTGCCACATTTGTCACAAACCAACATAACGTTTGAGCCGTTTACAGCTGATTCCTGATGTATAATTCCACCCTGCTGATATCTGCCTCTTGGTTTTTTGTGCTTTGTTGACATATTTACGCCTTCAACAAGTACTTGATTAGTAGAAGGATTTACGCTTAATACCTTGCCCTTCTTGCCTTTATCTTTACCTGAAAGCACAAGAACTGTGTCTTCCTTTTTAACATGAACTTTGTTTGCCAAATTAAGCCGCCTCCTTCCTTACAATACTTCTGGTGCAAGAGAAAGAATCTTCATGAAATCTTTATCTCTTAATTCTCTCGCAACAGGTCCAAATATACGAGTACCTCTTGGGTTCTTATCTTCTTTTATAATTACTGCAGCGTTTTCATCAAACTTGATGTAAGAGCCGTCTGGTCTTCTTACGCCTTTCCTGGAGCGTACGATAACGCACTTAACTACGTCACCTTTCTTTACAACACCGCCGGGTGTTGCATTTTTAACAGAAGCTACTATTATATCTCCAATATTAGCATACTTTCTCCAAGAACCGCCAAGAACCTTTATACACATAAGTTCTTTAGCTCCAGTGTTATCAGCTACCTTCATTCTAGACTGGACTTGAATCATACTGGTACCTCCTTCCAATAATTCTGTGCAAGGCCTATTGCCCGCAAATTGAATTTCATTTCCAAGCAGACACAGTAATTATTGTGCCTTTTCAACAATTTCAACAAGTCTCCATCTTTTTTCTTTACTTAATGGTCTTGTTTCCATAACTTTTACTTTATCGCCTATCTGACACACATTTTCTTCATCATGTGCCTTAAGCTTGTAAGTTCTCTTTACTATTTTTCCGTATAACGGATGTTTTACACTAGTTTCTATAGCAACAACAATAGTCTTATCCATCTTATTGCTGACAACCTTGCCAACTCTAGTCTTTCTTAACGCTCTTTCAACCAAGTGGAATTACCTCCTTTTCGAATACTCTACACCAAACTTCATCACATTCTTTTGTACGGTGTGATTACTATTGAAAAGACACTTTTGTGGCTTTTCCCTATGCGAAGTACTAAGTGTTTTTACATAATGTTTACTTCGCATTGATATGGTTAAGGTCTTTCATAGCTTAGAGCAAATATGATTACTTTTCAGCTCCACTAAGCTCTTTTTCCCTTATTATTGTCTTTACCTTAGCTATGGACTTTTTAACATCCTTTAGCTTCATTGGGTTTTCAAGCTGATTTGTAGCAAGCTGAAATCTAAGCTTAAAGAGTTCAGACTTTAAATCGCCCAATTCCTTGTTCAACTCAACTATATTCTTTTCTCTGATTTCACTAGCCTTCATTTGCTTCACCACCCATTTCTGACTCACGGGTTACAAATTTACATTTTACAGGAAGCTTATGCATAGCGAGTCTTAGTGCCTCTCTTGCAGTCTCTTCCGGTACCCCCGCAATTTCAAATAATACTCTTCCTGGCTTAACTACCGCTACCCAGTACTCTGGTGAACCTTTACCGCTACCCATACGAGTTTCAGCAGGCTTCTTTGTTACCGGCTTATCTGGGAATATCTTTATCCAAACTTTACCACCACGCTTGATAAAACGAGTCATCGCTATTCTGGCAGCTTCGATTTGGTTGCTTGTGATCCAAGCGGGTTCCAGTGCTTGTATACCGAATTCACCGTTGCTTACAACATTTCCTCTTGTAGCTTTACCGGTCATTCTACCTCTGTGAACCCTTCTACGTTTTACTCTTTTGGGCATTAACATTACTTAACTCCTCCTTCCGCTTTTTTTTCTCTTTTAACAGCTGGAAGAACTTCTCCTTTATATATCCATACCTTGACACCGATCTTACCATAGGTTGTGTCTGCTTCAGCAAAGCCATAATCTATGTCAGCACGAAGTGTTTGAAGCGGAATAGTTCCTTCATGATAGTGCTCAGTTCTTGCGATTTCAGCACCGCCGAGTCTACCAGCACATGCAGTTTTTATTCCCTTTGCTCCAAGCTTCATAGTTCTTGACATAGCCTGCTTCATAGCTCTTCTGAAGGATATACGCTTTTCAAGCTGTGATGCGATATTCTCTGCAACAAGTTGAGCATCCATTTCAGGACTTTTGATCTCAGTAATGTTGATGAGAACACTTTTACCTGTCATTTTTTCAACTTCTTTTCTAAGCTCTTCAATACCCTGGCCACCCTTGCCGATTACAAGACCTGGCTTAGCAGTATTTACATTGATCTTAACTTTGTTTGCTGCACGGTCTATTTCAATTCTTGATATACCGGAGATATAAAGTTTCTTCTTGATAAACTTTCTTATCTTCACGTCTTCAACAAGATAACTGCTGAAATTTTTGTCATTGGCATACCATTTTGTATCCCAATCTTTAATTATTCCAATTCTCAATCCATGTGGATTAACTTTCTGGCCCATTATCCAACCTCCTTCTCGCTTATTGTCTTTCCTTAACAATCAATGTTATATGACTGGTTCTTTTTTGAATTTTGAATGCTCTACCTTGTGCACGTGGCATGATTCTCTTCAATGTAGGTCCCTGTGTTGCAAATGCTTCTGCAACATACAGTTCATCGTGGTTCAAACCGTTGTTGTTTACAGCGTTTGCTTCTGCTGACTTAAGAAGCTTGTACAAAACTTCTGATGCAGCCTTAGGAGTGAACTTAAGAACACCATATGCCTCATCAATACCTTTGTTCTTAATTAAGTCAAGCACTATTTTAACTTTTCTTGAGGAAATACGTGCGTAATTTAATACCGCTCTTCCTTCATCCTTACCAACTCCGAGAACTTTTCTTTCCTTTTTGGTAAGAAGTGCAGGCTTATTTGACTTTCTATGCTTTGCATTTTGTTCAGCTAAAATCTGATCTTTATTTTTTAATAGCTCCTCTTTGGACAATACCTTTTTCTCCAACTGAATAGCCTCCTTTCAGTTTTTAATTCTTAAACTTAACTTTCAGTAGGTTCTTATCTGAGTGAAGTTGATTTCTCATTTCCACTGTGTCCCTTATATGTTCTTGTTGGTGCAAATTCACCAAGCTTGTGGCCAACCATTTCTTCAGTTATATAAACTGGAACATGCTTTTTTCCGTCATGAACAGCAATTGTATGTCCGACCATCTGAGGGAATATAGTTGAAGCTCTTGACCAAGTTTTGATAACTTTCTTATCATTAACTTTATTCATTTCTTCAATCTTCTTAAGCAATGAATCTAGTATATAAGGTCCCTTTTTTACTGATCTACTCATTTATCTAAATCCTCCCTTCGCCGCCATCTCAAAGGATTTGGCGGAGCGGTTATCCCGCTCTCACTTCCAAGTCTGTTTTAAAGACCAAGTCCTCTATATAGAACCGAGCCCTTTTTAAGGACTTTTTATCCTGTTTATTACTTTTGATTTCTTCTCTTAACAATAAACTTATCTGATTTATTCTTCTTCTTTCTTGTCTTGTAGCCAAGAGTTGGTTTACCCCAAGGAGTAACCGGGCTTGGTCTACCGATTGGTGATTTACCTTCACCACCACCGTGTGGGTGATCAACCGGATTCATAACAACACCACGAACGGTAGGTCTTACGCCCATCCATCTTTTTCTGCCGGCTTTACCGATCTTAACGTTTTCGTGATCGATATTACCGATCTGACCGATAGTAGCTTTACAGTTAATTCTAACCATACGAACTTCACCGGAAGGTAATCTTACCTGAGCATATTCGCCTTCTTTAGCCATCAGCTGAGCAGAGTTTCCTGCTGATCTTACCATCTGACCGCCTTTGCCAGGCTTAAGTTCAATATTGTGAATTAATGAACCTACAGGAATATTAGCAAGCGGAAGTGCATTACCTGATCTGATATCTGCTGATCCACCGGATTCAACAACATCTCCTACTTTTAAACCGACTGGTGCAAGAATGTATCTCTTTTCACCATCAACATAGTTAAGAAGCGCAATATTTGCAGTCCTGTTTGGATCATATTCGATCGTAGCAACTTTTGCTTTTATTCCGTCTTTATCTCTTTTAAAATCTATAACTCTATATTTTTGTCTGTTACCGCCGCCCTGATGACGAACAGTAATTCTACCATATGAGTTTCTTCCCCCGTTTTTGCTGTTAGGTTGTAGTAATGACTTTTCAGGTTCTACCTTTGATAATTCTGAATAATCCTGTGATGTCATAAACCTTCTTGCAGGGGTAATAGGACTATACTTTTTTACTGCCATTTCTTCTCACTCCTTTATAACGAGTCAATTATTTTCCCACCTCTACAGGTGGCAAGTACTTCTTTATTTTGAGACAGTGATCAACTATCTCCTACCTCGTTGAAACACTTAAATGTAATAAAATTTTTCTACAGTCAAAAAAATTTTATCTGAATCTATGTGTTATAACGAGTCTTAATTACTGAGCAACGCCGAATTCTTCGATATTGCTCTTGTATTTCTTATTGTTTGATACTGTTTTACCGCCCTTAGTAAGGTATGAAATCTGCTTAGGATCAGTATCTATCTTTACAATTGCCTTTTTCCAATCGGCACGTGGTCCCTCATGAACACCAGTGCGCTTAACTTTACCTTCGTACTTCATTGTGTTAACCTGAAGTACCTTTACACTAAATAATGCTTCAACTGCTTTTTTGATCTCGGTCTTAGTTGAATTAACATCAACTATAAAAGTGTACTTACCAGCAGCGATTTCCATATTACTTTTTTCAGTGATATGTGGCTTTAAAATTATGTCTTGTGGTAATCTCATTATGCGTACACCTCCTCAACCTTTTCAACAGCTTCCTTGGTTATTATGAATTTGTCATACTTTAATATATCAAATACATTAATAGTATTAACAAGTGCAGTTTTAACTCCAGGAATATTTCTTGCTGACTTGGCAATGACATCATTTTTTGAATCAATTACTATCAAAGCAGTTGAATCAATCTTGAGGCTGTTAAGAACGCCTACCATTGCCTTAGTCTTTATAGCTTCCAATGCCAGTTTATCAAGAACTAATATTTCATTAGCCGATACCTTTGATGTCAATGCTGACTTCAATGCGATACGCTTAACCTTCTTTGGAAGAGTGTAGCTGTAGCTGCGTGGCTTAGGTCCTAATACTATACCACCCTTGATCCACTGAGCTGAACGAATGCTACCTTGTCTTGCACGACCGGTTCCCTTTTGTCTCCATGGCTTTCTACCGCCACCTCTAACCTCACTCTTGGTCTTTGTTGACTGGGTTCCCTGTCTTTTATTTGCTAACTGATTAACTACTACAGTGTGAAGTACTTCTTTGTTTATGTCTGCGCCAAAAACATTATCGCTAAGCTGGATATCTCCAACTACTTCACCTTTCATGTTATATAAATCAACCTTTGGCATGTGTTACTTCCTCCCTTCAACGTTATTATTTACCGGATTTAACCGTATTTTTAATAACAAGCAATCCGCCCTTAGGTCCTGGAACAGCTCCCTTAATAAGAATAAGGCTTCTGTCTGCATCAACTCTTACAACTTCAAGATTTTGAACTGTAGTGTTGTCCATACCCATGTGACCTGGCAACTTCTTGCCCTTAAATACTCTTGCAGGATTGGTATTAGCACTCATAGAACCAACTCTTCTGTGATACATTGAACCGTGAGTTTTTGGACCACCCTTTTGTCCGTATCTCTTAATAGTACCTTGGAATCCTTTACCTTTTGAGATACCGCTTACGTCTATTTTATCTCCAGCCTGGAACATATCCTCAGCTTTGATTTCCTGTCCAACTTCGAAACCTGAAACGTCTTCAAATCTGAATTCCTTCAAATGTTTCATCGGAGCCAGCTTAGTCTTTGTAAACTGTCCTAAATTTGGTTTGCTGAGTTTCTTTTCCTGAACCTTTTCATATCCAACCTTTATGGCATCATATCCGTCAGTATCAACTGTCTTCTTCTGAACAACAGTTAATGGACCTGCTTCAACAACTGTAACTGGTATAACCAAACCATTTTCGTCAAATATTTGGGTCATTCCGATTTTCTTACCGATCATTGCCTTTTTCATTTTTAAATTACCTCCTATGGTTATTGGTTCATAATTATATGAACATGACCTTTGTTACCCTGGCACAAAGAGCTAAAGCTCTCTTGAGATTATAATTTGATCTCTATGTCTACGCCAGCTGGAAGATCCAGTCTCATCAATGCGTCAACAGTCTTAGGTGTTGGCAAAAGAATGTCAATCAATCTCTTGTGAGTTCTCATTTCAAACTGCTCTCTTGAGTCCTTGTATTTGTGTGGAGCTCTTAAGATTGTAATAATCTCTTTTTCAGTAGGCAGCGGCACTGGTCCTGAAACCTTTGCTCCTGTCCTCTTTGCAGTTTCAACGATCTTCTCAGCTGATTGATCTAACACCTGATGATCGAACGCCTTTAGTCTGATGCGTATTTTCTGTTTGTTTGACATACATAAACCTCCTCGTACGTTTTATTATTGTCACGTACAACAAGCATCTTGTCTGTACACTATGCCGGGTGTTTCATAACGTTTTATATAAAAACCCAGGATCGTTCTTATCCAAATGGACAAACTTAACCTGGGCATTTAAAGCGATTATATTACACAGCAAAATATTATATAACGCAAAATGTACAGTGACTTGTCGCCCGGTTTCTTGAATCGGACATTCTCAGTAAAAGTTACCTATCTCTTATGGCCTTGAGTTATCAAGTCCTGGATAGCAATCTCCTACGTCATCGTATGCCTTCGCCACAACATTCAATATTTTACTACATATTTTACACATTTGCAAGGATTTTTTTTAAATATTCCAGCTTTAATTTTACCTGTTTATCAGGAACTGCAATTACCAAATTTCTGCTATAAAAAACTATTAGTTTTTTTATAATTAAACCTTATTTTTTCCCAAATATGTAATTTTATTATTTCTATAATTTTATCATATCTGAATTTTGAAATTCTGTAATTTTGCCACTCCTGCATTTTTATTATATCTTGAATTTTATCATAACTGCACTTTATTTTATTTTAAATTTTATCATCTGCAATTTGCTATTTCAGCGCTTTATCATATTTACATTTCGTCATATCTACATTTATGTAATATCCTGCAGTTTATCATATCTTCTATATTAATTATAATAGTAGGTTACTAAAGCTTCTAAAATTCAAGCTCACGAAAGTTGTAAATGTGAATGTCAGTCTGAACCACTTTGAGTAACATACTAAAACAGCCCTGTTCAGATTTCTTCCTGAACAGGGCTTGTTTGTTTGACATATATATGCTATTGCGTTTAGTTTACTTCCACAATTCCGTTCTATCCTTCAATGCTTGTGAGAACTGCTGCTGTACTTTTTCAAGTCCGGCATCCTTCAATGCCTTCATGTATTCATCCCACTTCTTGTCAAAGTCAGCAGGCTTTGCAAGTATGGCTGCAGGTATCATCTTGTATCCGGTCTTTAATATCTTGTCGTCAGCTGCTTTCCATTCAGGATCTTCGATGTTGACCAGCCATGCAGCGCCGTAGTGTTTAACAGGGAAATCGCTGGCCTGTGGATACAGTTCTTTCCATGCCTTAACTCCATAGTGGCTGAGTACATCATTTTCAATATCGGAGTGCGTAGCAATTATAGTTTCAAGAGTATCAAATGCTTCATAGTATTGACCTGTTGAATCCTTAACAGCATTACCGTATGTCGGGAATGGATATTTATACTTCCAAATACCCGTTTTCTGCTGCCAAGCCGGATCATCATATCTCATCTTTACTACTTCCGGCTTCATAACTCTCTTGCCGTTTTCAATATTATAGTGCTCACCTTCCAGACCCCAGTGAGTGAGAATCTGTGCTTCTTCAGTAGTCATCCAGTCAAAGAACTCCATAGCTCTTTCTACGTCTTTACACTTTGTTGTAATTGAAAGATAGTAGCCACCCAGGTAACCTGCGCTCTGGAAGTCTGCATATTTAATATTTTCATTTAGGGTAACAGGGAAGAAACCATATGTGTTATCATATTTTCCATCTTTCTTAAGTGCCGCAACAGGTTCATCTATTTCCCATCTTGCATCAGCCAAACCTATAACTCTGCCTGTAGCAATTTTTGCTTTGTATTGGTCATACTTCTGAACGAAGCTTTCAGGATCGAGTAATCCTATATCGTTCATGTGATTTAACCATCTGAAATATTCCTTTTCTTCAGGTCTTGTCAAGTGCTTAATTGCATCAAGAGTTTCAGGATTTACAAACCATTCGCCGTCATCACTGTTACCCAATGCAGCATTAGCAGGGTTGGTAACTGTAATCATCGTTCTCCAGTCATCACCTAAAAGTGACAAACCAATTGATTTCTGTCCATTTATTTCAGGATGCTTATCCTTATACTGCTTGATAACATTTTCAAAATCAGTTAATGTCTTTACTTTAGGATATCCCAATTCCTTGATTGCACCAAGCTGTAGCTGGAAGCCAGAGTTTGGCTGCATATTTTCCTGACCAAGCTCCTTACCTCCGATACCATATATACCTGGGTCTTCCTTGCTCCAACGCAACCTCTTTAAATCATCGCCATAGAATTTTTTGATATTAGGTAGTTTGTCAATATACTCATCCAGCTTAACTACTCCATTAACATTTTTGAGTATGTTCAGGTCACCCTTGGCATAAACAAAGTCCGGATAATCGCCGCTGGCCGCCATCAAAGAGAGCTTCTGCTTTCCGGCATCACTGCTGATTGCATTTTCAATTTCCAGAGTTACACCTGTCTTTTTTGTGATTTCCTGTGCTACAGGACTCTTGAACCCTGTATCAGGATATGGATCTACTTCAACACTGTACATAGTAAATGTAATAGGTTCCTTTGTTTCGGCGGCTGATGATGTCGCAGCTGCACTGCTTTCGCTTGCTGCAGTCGACGTACTTGCAGCAGCCGGTTCTTCTGATTTACCGCATCCACTAAAAAGTGTAAGAGCCATAACACCGGCAAGTGCTAAACTAATTACTTTTTTCATGTAATATCCTCCCTTATTTCTTTTAGTATTTTAAATGGGAATGCCCATATAAAAACAGTTTGTTGAGAAGCACTCAGGCTTTGACACCACCTAAAGTCAAGCCTTTAATAAAATATTTCTGCACAAACGGATAGACAAACAGTATTGGAAGAGTTGCCACTATTGTCATAGCCATTCTTAAGGATTCAGGAGACACTCTCTTTTGTGAAACCATATCGGAGGATCCGTATATATCCTGTTGGCCTGAAGACTGGGCACTGAGTAAAATCTTCTGAAGCTCAAACTGAAGCGTACTCAGCCACTTTTTCGTCCCGGCGTACAAGTACGTGTCAAACCAGGAGTTCCACTGTCCAACTGCAATAAAAAGCGAAAGAGTAGCAACAACCGGCAGACAAAGCGGGAATATGATTCTGATGAAAATCACCAGGTCATTTGCTCCATCAAGCTTTGCCGACTCCTGAAGCTCAAAGGGCAGTGCATCAATGAAGGATCTCAGCACAATTACATTAAATACGCTTATTAATCCCGGTAATATGTATACAAAGAAGTTTCCTGTCAAATGAATATTTCTCATTAACATATATTCAGGTATCAAGCCACCACTGACATACATTGTAATTATAAAAGCAACTGTTACAAATTTCTTTGCAAAAAAATCTTCTCTGCTGATTACAAAAGCAACCATGCCCGTGCTGATGATTCCCGTAATTGTTCCTACTACTGTTCTCAATACCGACATTAAAGTTGAACTCAATAAGGCATCTGTCTGAAAAATCTGAACGTAATTATTAAAGGTGAACTTTCTCGGAAAAATTGTTAAACCGCCTTTAACCGTGTCTATTGAGTCATTAAGTGAAATAGCCAGTACGTTAAGAAAAGGGTACAGTGTAACTATTGTAAGAATTATCATAAAGGTATAATTTACTATATCAAATACTCTATCACCTGCAGAAACTTTTTTCACACCGATTCCCCCTCTCTATACAAGTTTGACACCCAAAGTTTTTTTGCTGATGGTATTTGCACCGAACAGAAGAATTATACTGACCACTGACTTAAACATACCTGCTGCAGTTCCAAAGGCCCATCTGCCTGCCGAAACACCATAATCAAGAATATATAGATCAAGGACATCGGAATAATCTCTGACAAGTGAAGTTCTCATAAGGTATTGTCTTTCAAAACCGATATTTATAAGATTACCCATGGTCATTATGAGAATTACCATCACAGTAGGGAGAATTCCCGGCAAAGTTATATGCCAGATTCTCCTTAGCCTGCTGGCTCCGTCAACCATTGCCGATTCGTATAAGTCAGGCGATATTCCGGCTATTGCCGCAAGGAAAATTATTGAGTTCCAGCCTATTTCCTTCCAAACGTCGGCAAAGGTTACTATACCCCAAAACAACTTGGGTTCCCCCATGAAGGATACAGGTTTGTCAATTATCCCCAGACTCAGCAGCAGATTATTAACAACACCACCGTCAATTGACAACATTTTGCTGAACAGACTTGCTACAATTACCCACGATACAAAATGGGGCAAATAGGATATTGTCTGAACTATTCTTTTAAATCTATTAGCTTGAATTTCATTAATCAGAACTGCCAGAACTATAGGAAGTGTAAAGCCAAAAATTAAAGACAGAAGACTCATTGCAATGGTATTTCTCATTACAAGATAAAACGCAGAGTCCTGAAACATTTTAATAAAGTATTCAAATCCGATCCATTCCTGTTTGAAAAAGGATCTTCCCGGCATATATTTCTGGAATGCCATAGTCCAACCCCATAATGGTATGTATTTAAAAATGAATAACCATATCAAGAAGGGGAATGACATGAGAATAAGATATTTTTGATCCTTTAAGACCTTAAAACTAAATTTGCGTGAAGTTTTTCCAGTGTCAGAAGGTATCTTGTTTACTATAACATTGTTTTGCATCGGTATACCCCCACAAGTTGAATTTATGAAAATAAACACGGGTTCTTACTGTCGCTGGTAGACAACTCATGTTTACCTTACATAAACAATATACCATTCAATTATTATAAAAAATACCGTAATTTTTTTAGTAAAAACCCTGTAAAAATTAGTGCTGAAATATTAAATTTTTTCTTTGAAATTAGTTGGAGGAACACCTGCATATTTCTTAAATTTTTTATAGAAATATGCAATATCCTTATACCCTGTTTTTTCTGCGACCTGATATACTTTCATACCTTCTTTGAGCATGTCCTTTGCCTTATTTATCCGCACTGTATCAAGATAGGTATTAAACGGCATTCCGGTATTATTCTTAAACAGCTTTCCAAGGTAGGCACTGTTGTAATTAAAAATTTCCGCAAGACCCTCAAGTTTTATATCTGAAAAATAATTACGGTTTATGTAATCAAGTATCTTCTCAACTAGGTTTTCAGGACGTTTTTTTGCAAGTGTTTCGGATATATATATAACATTATATTTAAAATAGCCGTGTAATTCCTGCAGACTATCTTTCTTGTAAATTTCATCAATTATATCTTTTGTTTCTATATTATAATTAATATTTTCATTATCCTTGATTATTCTGTTTACAATCATGAGATACATATGTGCATATCTGGATTTGATAATATTTTCATTATCATCGCAGCTCAAAAAATGAGTTAAAATTTCTTCAGTAATATTATTTATATAATCATGGTTATCTACATCTATTGCTGTACATAATTTCGTAATCATGTCATTTTCATCGATGTTGCTTTTAACACTGCCCGCAGCAGGATGCATACCTTCAATATTTGAGATCACTCTTTTATGTCCATAAATAAACTTCTTATTTATTAATTTAAACGCGTGATCGCAGGATGAATAAATTTCCTCATATGAGTCTACATTCGGCCCCAGGATCATGACGACCTCCTTGCCAAGCTTGTTTAATAGAAGCTTGTGCAGATCGGCGATCAACTTGTTGGATGGCCTGATGCGCATATCTTTGATAAGGATGGCAGTGTACCCGTTAATCTCAAAAACAAAGCCTGCATTCCTTTGATGTATAAAGCTCTCAACTTCGTTTTTTATACAATTGATAATTGAAGATTTATATTCATTTGAGTTATATATATCAATTAAAACAACCTGGTAGTTTGTCCACGGAAATCCAAAATTATATTTTTTATTATATTCTTCAATTCTATTAATAGCTAATTCACCTAAGGCAAGTGATTGCAGAACCTTTTCCCTGGAAAGCGAAATCCCCACATCAATATATTGCTTTTGTGCCCGGCTGTTTAATATTAAATCACGCAGCATGCACACCTTTTCCTTTAATTCATCTTCTTCAATAGGTTTTAATATGTATGAATGAATCCCCAGCTCTATGGACTTCTGAGCAAACTTAAAATCGGTATATGCAGTTAATACTATCATTTCACAGCTGATATCATATCTTTTTAGTTCTTCAATCATCTCAAGACCATTCATTTCGGGCATTTTAATATCAACTATTGCAATGTCGGGTTTAAGCTTCAGTATCTGTTCAATGCCTTTCTTACCGTTTTCTGCTTCTCCACAGATTACAAGACCCAGTTCCCCCCAATTTATTATTGATTTAAGTCCTTCTCTTATCATTGGTTCATCATCTATCAATAAAACTTTCATGCAATAATTCCTCCGATATATGATACTATCTTCATATGTGACTTTATTACTACACTACACCCGGTAAAACTAT
The DNA here is from genome assembly GCA_029266335.1 of Eubacterium sp. Taxonomy (GTDB): domain Bacteria; phylum Bacillota; class Clostridia; order Acetivibrionales; family DSM-1351; genus Ruminiclostridium. The sequence goes on from JAQSXC010000006.1 coordinate 66,973, forward strand.
AGTAATTTTTGTTCCAATATCCTTCTCACTATGTACCAGCAGTCCATAGCCTTCACCATAGGACAGCTTGATTCTCTGATGAACATTCTTAAGCCCGATATGCCTCCCCTGGTTCTCGGTTTCTTCCTCAAGTGAGTTCAATACCTGTAATAATCTATCCGGTTCCATGCCCAAACCATTATCTTCAATTTTTATTTTAATATTACTATCTTCTTTAACAGTAGAAACAGATACCTTTCCTGGCCCGCTTTTAAACTCAAGCCCATGGATTACCGCATTTTCTACAATAGGCTGGATAATCAGCGGCATGATCAAATAGTCGCTAAACTCTTCATCCAGCTTTATTTCATACTCAATTCTATCTCCATATCTGAATTTTTGAATTTCAAGATAGTTTATAACCATCTCTATTTCAGATTTCAATGTTATCAGATTACTGCCGATTTCAAGATTTCTTCTCATGATTTTACCAAGCTGCTTAACAACATCGGCAATTTCAGTATCACCCTTTACATGGGCTCTCATTCTTATGGTTTCAAGTGCATTAAATAGAAAATGAGGGTTGATCTGATTTGCAAGCATTTTTAGTTCTATTTCTTTTTGCTTTACAGCAAGCTGATTTTTTTGATTATTGACTTCATAAACTTCCAATATGAGATCCTGAATACTCTTTACCATTGTTTCAAGGTCTTTGGATAGCTGCCCTATTTCATCTCCACCATCCAGAACTGAAACTATTTCAAACTTCCCCATAGCTACCTGGTGCATTTCTTTACTCAAAACTTTAACTCTCTTACTGATAGCATTAGTAAAAATTGATATAAAAATAAATGCTAAAAAAAGACTGCAAAACATTATAAGGATTCCCATAAGCGCTATTTTACTGGTTTCTTTCTCTATTACGTTTACAGGCACAATAGATATGATTTTAAATTTTCCGTTTTGCTGACTGATTACCATATTTTTTACCACTGCTTTTGAAGGCTCATTGTTATAGTCCACATCCCATACACCATCATTTAAATCTTTGCAGGTTGATAACTTGGTATTTTCCAGTAAGTTACCAGTCAGACCGGCCTTACTGGAAGCAATGATAGTTCCGGCTTCATTACAGATAACAGTTTGATATGGTTCATTTCGAAGAATATTGTTTAAATATTCTTCACTTATCCTTATAACCATAACCCCCAGATAAACAGTTTCAAATCTGCCGTTTATAACAGTGGTTAAAGAAAAGCTCTGTTTATTTTTAATTTCATCAGTAGTATATTGCCAGACAATTTTTCCTTTCGCTTTAATTGCTTTTTGAAACCAGCTATATTTCTGAATTTCCGGTGAAATTTTTGTAAACATTCCATTATCTATTATTGTTTCATTATGTGTATAAAACTTAATACTGCTTATCTCAACACTATATAAATTTGAATACCTGTTGAAATTTGTATATTCACCATACGCATCCAGGATTTCCTGGACACTGGAGTACTTTTTTACAAGGAGTCTTTCAAGACTCTCATCCATTCGAGTCATGTACGACATATCCATGGCAACCTTTAAGGATTCATTGAATCGTGAAAAAGTTCTATCCACGCTGATGGTTGCTTCCTTTAATGCTCTTTCAACTACCATCTGCCTCATATTATAAGAAAGGATTATCCCAACGAGCAAAACAGGGATAAAAACAACAATAATGTAGGAAAATAAAAGCTTTTCTCTCATTTTAATATTATCCAGTTTTCTGATAAAAGCTCTTATCTTCATGCCAATCTCCTATTTTTAGAAAAATTCACACAGTACATGCTCTTAGCCCTTAAAAATAAAAATATATGTATTTTGGTATTAAAAATTCTTCATAAGGATTAATTCAATCCATTTCATGCTATTCACATTCTACTATCTGAAATATTGATAAGACTATTTGATAACTTTAATTATACAATCTTGTCTGCTTTAATACCATACCTAAGCCCACTTATATAGAACATATGTAAACAAATTTAAAAGACCCCCGGGTTCAGTACTACTGTACTGAACCCGGGGGTCCCTATTCATCTTGCAAATATTATAACTTATTTGTTGTAAATATTGTAGATAATAACTGCAGTTTCAGCTCTTGTTGCAGTTTTCTGCGGATTTAGAGCATTTCCGCTGCCTGTTATAATTCCTGCTTTAACCAAAGCGGCAGCAGCAGCTTCAGCGTGGGCTGATACAAGCTCTCTATCCTTAAATCCTGCAATATCTGAGGCTGAACCATTGCTTATTGCTTTTCCTGCAACCTTCATGGCATTAGCTGCAATTACCATCATGTCCTGTCTGGAAATACTTTCGGCAGGATTAAATTTATTATTTCCTACTCCGGTAACAATCCCCAGCTCTTTTGCTATAGCAACGGCATTGTAATAGTAGCTGTCCTTATTTACATCCTCAAAATTTCCACCCGGTGCTGCATTCAGACCAAGGGCATTAACAAGAAGAACTACGAAATCCGCTCTTGTAATGTTCTTTGCAGGTGAATAAGTTGTCTCGGACGTACCGTTAATAATACCTTTTGCTGCCATAACTTCAATTTTTTCTTTTGCCCATAAGTAGTTGTTCAAGTCATTAAAGGTTTTGTTTACATACACTACGGCATAATTTCCAAAGCTTTGTGCCGTAAAGGTTACCTGACCTGTTTCTGCATCATATTTTCCACTTGGTACCGGTCTTGTATTTCCGTTTTCATCAATAGCCCATACTGTAATATGTTCATAATTCTTAAGTTCCCCGGCAGTAGGCTTGTAATCCAGGGATACTGTCACAGCAGTCTGTGGATTGCCAAGATTCAAGGCTTTACCATCGGCAGAAGCTTTGATTTCAATAACCGGCCTGTCTCCAATGGTTTTAGCTGCAGATTCATCCCTAACTTTGGACTTATCTCCTGTACCGATTGAAATCTCAACCTTGTCACCCTTCACATCTTTTGTATTAAACAAGTTGCCGGGCACAATTATTGTTGCCACCGGACTGTCAATTTTCAGCAGGTTTGTTTGAACAGATGTCACTGAAGTTTTGGGAAGCTCAAGAGCATATTGCTCCACACCTTTTACTTCTGAAACTATTATTGTTACTGTCTTGTTTCCTGCACTGTCAAGCTTTGCTGCCTCCAGAGCTTTTTTCAAATCTTCTGAACTTACAACAGCTTGAGCTGTTCTGCCGGTTCCGTTCAATACCGGCTTAACTTCCAGTTGAGCTGTCTG
>JAQSXC010000007.1 GCA_029266335.1 Eubacterium sp.
AGTTTTAGATCGTTTAATGATCAGAAAGAAAAGTTTACTGAAGCATTAAGAAATTTAATCCCTGAGGATGGGAAACTTATAATTTTTATAGATGAGTTAGATAGATGCCGACCGACATTCGCTGTAGAAACTTTAGAAGTCATTAAACATTATTTCAATATTGAAAATATAGTGTTTGTTATGGCTATCGATTTAGTTCAATTATCACATTCAATATCAACTTTATATGGAAATGATATGGATTCATCTGGTTATCTACGGAGATTTTTTGATTTTAATATTAATATTCCATCTGCGGATATAAGAGAATACACTCTTAATTTATTATCATCTTATTCTTTAAACCATTCTAATGATTTTATAGATATGGTAATAAATTTATATGATAAATTAGGTTTGTCGCTTAGAGACGTTAATAAAATAACAAATAATTTGTCAGTTTTTCTTCTATATTATAAAGAAGTAATCGCTAAAATTGAATATACGCGCTTAATCCCAATAATAGAAATGTATCTATATTTTATGATTCTTAAGTATAAATATCCTACAATATACAGAACTATACTTAACACTGAATTTTTGTTTTATAATAATACTCCAAAATATGGAAGTGTGATAGAAAAGAAATATATTGTATCACCTAATATACAAAATTTTATGAAGGAATTAGAAAACGGTAATGCATTAAGGATTGATGGTGTCCTTATAAAAAAATATGGATTTGAGCATGAAAACACTGTAGACGTGTCTTTTTCACAGCATATAGAAAGAACTATAGAAATGTTCAGTTAAATATATATTGTTATAAAATGCCCTCAAGGATCTCATCCCTGAGGGCTATATTATCATTTACCTTCTGTTATTTTTTCTCCTGCAGCATCAACGGTACCTTTAAATAATGCAATAGCCTTTTTTAGAAATCCAGGTACAGGAGCTCCCATCTTGCCTGCATTTTCAATTATGCTGCCAAGCTCTGTTAATATGTACCACACCACGACTACAGGACATAGCAATACCGTGTACTCAAAAGGTAGTTTTATGCTTGGTAGATTATTTATAATCGAACCTATAACGCCGTCAAGTATAGCCGCAACTAGCACTACAACAATACAACCTGCTTTATGCCAAATTCCTTCCCTTCCCCTTTTTGAGCTCCATTCTCCGTTTTTAACAGCAGCAGCTGATCCAGATACCCAATCACCGACAAGGCATGATATAAATATTACGACAAGCCACCCGAACCACCCCAACATTGCAGATATAGCCACAAAAATGCCTGTCACAACCGCTTTAAATGCATTTATATTTTCCATGTTACTTTCCTCCATAACTTTTTGCTATTTTTATAATCAGAGCTTTAAAGGCTGGGTCTATGTCCTTCCTTTTCAGCCAGTATGAGTAGCTTGAATCTATTTTTTCAACAACGATCTGAAGGGCCATTTCAAATGTCAACGGCTCTTGCATTGCAGCTTTTATCAAAGGTATAAAGTTCTGCTCTGCAGCTGCCTTTGAATTTCCCCCGAAATACTTTGTTCCCGGGCAAGATTTATTTTGTACCCAGCAATGGTATATAAGCGTTGAAGTGGACGGAGTTATATTGAATTTTTTACAAAGCAGAGCATTAAGCAATATAATGCTTTGCTTTTGCTCCTCTGTCATATTGTCAGAATCGAAGTTGCCCACATTTTCAATTGTAATGGAGTTTCTGTTCTGATCTCCGAGGAATCCGCCTCCGTCTTTGGAAAGCGGCCGGCCAACACATATGGCTCCATCAGGAAATGTACTGAAGTGCTGAGCTATTTCACTCATTTTGAGTGTATTAACATGATAATTCTCCATGCCCTTCATCAGTTGGAAATGGTTGTTTTTTACGTCTTTATATGCCGGCGATGCAGTATGATGTTGCTGGATTGTTTTAAAGGTCTTTGACCCTTTTAGCCCTTCGATATAACTCCGAAGCTCGCCCCTGCTCATAAGAATGAACTTTCCTTCTTGTTTCATTTACCTTCACCCTTTCTTATTTTTTTGTAATCAAAAAGGATTACCCATTTACTGAGTAATCCTTTCTTATTTACCTTCCATGAACCACTTGTCTTCTTCCAAAAACAAATATGTTTCCTTGCCATGGATACGGCAAGTATACCTATATCCCTGGCCTCCTACGCTATGACTCGCTGCCTTCCGGACATCCAATACTTTATCTACATCATATTTCCTACCGTCAGGCCAGATTATATAAATCGGATTTATAGATCCGTCCGATACAAATTGGACCATTACATCAACAAAAACTTTCTTCATAACAGCCTCACTCCGAACATACGTTTGTTTTTTTATTATATGCCAGGATCGCGGTTTGATGCAATAACAGTTTCTTACATGGGCACAGTTTTTTCTATACTGGCCAAACGATGTCCATCCAGCTATCATCCTCACAGGTCAGTATCTGCGCTTTGAGCTCGTGAAACCTTACCCACTGGCTTTTTAGGTGAACGTCAAAGCCGTCGGAATATAGCTTTTTAAATTGATCTATAGTATATGATTTAGGAAAACCTCCCTTCTCCTTCCACAAAACTGTTGTCTGTAAGCCTGCGTTTATACCTGTCAAGTACGCCGTCAGGTTATCTTGATCTTGCTTTTCAAATCCATAAAATTTCATTTCTCCATCTGCATCGGAGTAAAACCCTTCGAATATGGCATCGGTACACGCCCGGTCAAGCTGTGTGATCTTAGCTGCTTTTTGTTCCTCTGTTGTTGGCTGAATTTGAGGTTTAATCCCTCCAGTATCCTTATAGTACTCGTGGTAATCTTGGAATACTTTTTGTTCATTTACAGTACAATCCTGTTCTGGAATAAACATCATTGCAACATCAGGGAGAGTGATACGAAATCCTCCTGATATACCTATACCAGGTGCACCTTCTGTATAGTCCATATCCCAGACACTACACAATTCCTCAGAATTATAGATTACTTTGCTATCCTGTAGGTGTATCATTTCTATATCCTCCCTCTACAATCTAATAATATCCTGCCTGCTACCTGCAGACCATAATTTTTAATATTCGCTATTACTGTAGAATCTGTTACAGAGTAATGAAGTATTACATGAGTTTTACTAGCATTAGGTGCCTCAAATTTCATTGCATTCGTACAATCATATACTGAACTTGTACTTCCACACAGGAATGTCATGTTTAATACAGTTACCGCATAAACACTAACTCGTTTTGTATTACACGGTACAACAAAACTTATGACGAGTCCATAAGGCCCATTATGCACCCAATACGCATTCACCCACCCGAATGCAGCCACTTCATATATACTTGCATCAAGCATTTGATCGAAGAAACTGTCTCTAGGTTGCTTTTCCTCAACAGCTCTGCTAAGTCCATTTAAGGAATTTATGATACTCTGTCGATAGGATAATGATAAGCTACCAAATGATTGAACATGCATTGTCTTTAGAATCTTATAATCTGCTGTATATGTGGCCCCAGGATTGATATTTGCCGAACCAGTTGAAGCATATCCAAAATTACCTATCGCTGTGTAAGCAGTTACACCCCATTTTGGATCTACAATACCATTCTGTCTTATTTGTATAAATTCCATAGTTGCTGGGTATTTGAAAGCAGAGGGTAATAGGTCAGGATAGGCAGCGCCATTATGGTTATATCCTATGAAATAACCATCTATACGGAATATAGGATTGGCAACTTCACCTAGCACAATACCAGGCTCAATCCGGATATGATTATCACCCTTGACTAAATCCCATATCTCACCATGAATATGTGTATTTACGTCAGATATGGGTTCAGGTTTAACATAGTTTATATAATATGTGAACTTATGCCCTGTATACCCAGGCGCAATATTCGCCTTGCAGTAATTGAGATTACGTAAGTCAGTTGTTCCATTATCACATCTTGCCACTACAGCGTTAATAGGTGCAGAAGATGTAGTACTAGGTACAGTTAATACATTCCCACTCACACCTGTGATCTGAAAAGCCATTGCGAATCCTACTATTGCAATATAATCTCCTGTCTTAAATATACTACCATCTGCGACAGTCAATGTAGTCTGACCATTTGTGTACGCTACAGATACCGTTGTGGCCGAATTTGGAGGATATTGTGTTAAACTTAGGTCTGATGAAGCTGACCTACCCATCGCCACAAATAAGGTATACCTACTTTGATCCGTATTTAATGTTTTCCAACCATTCATTATAGCTTTGACCTCATCACCAGTTGGACTAATGGAATCTATAAAACCACTCTCTGTGTTAGGCATATTAAGATAAAGATATGTGGCATTTAATGCCCATCCATTATCGCTTGCACCGATTGTATCTAATCGTGGCACAATATCTCCGTTATGTTTGGCAAGTACATTCCTCTTTTCAGAAGTTGTCGTAAATATATCAGGTAAAGCTCCAGTAGGAATAGTAAATGTTTTATAACCAGACGGGGCACTAATAAATTGCCAATCATAATCCTTACCATATAGTACTCTATATTTACTAAGACGAGTTCCAGAAACTTCCTTATTTTCGATATGGATTTTATCCTCTCTCTCAAATCTACCTTCCACTACAAATCTTTGTAGATCACACGATTTATATGCAGTTGGAGCTGTCGTACCTTCTATAAGCATTATAGAATCAACGTCCGCTGCACCTGCCGTACGAAGTTGGAGTACTACACCAATGCTTTCATTATCTCCTGTATTAAAAGTTCCAGGAGTATTTAGCCTGATGGGCGTAAATAGATTTGATGCGTATATCGATACAGTGACCTCGGAAGAGATAGTGGTTAGATTTGCACTTATATAGTAGTTGGTATTCTTCTTCACTGGAACCATCTGTATCATATTACCAGGGGACGCGCCATTATCAATTCTGAATTTACCATTGACTACTCCAATATATGTATTAGGGATATTGGATGTCCAGTACAACATACCATCTTCACAATTACCGTTGATAACCAAATTATGTCGGCGATTCTCAAACATGGGATTCATTAGACAAGCATGATTATCCACATATGGATATTTAGCCATCAGTTCAGCTAATGGCAGACTAGCATCTTCGGCTGGAATTTCATTAATCATAACGCCATCAATGTTAAATGTGTTACCAATAGCATTAGTTGCGGCAGTTAATCTTATATATATTTCAGTAAGACCTACCAACTCTGCATGTAGTACAACACCTATACGTGTAAATGCTGATGCAGAGGCTATTACAGTGTCTCCATGACCACTTAATGCCATATCATATGCACCTAATGTAAAATTAATGGCACCACTCATTTTACAGTATGCAGAAAAGAAATAATATTTATTTGGGTCTATCGCTATTTTTTTTGAATATAAACCAAAGTAACCGCTTGCGGCGGTCGCTGTAGCTTTAATTGAGCTAGACCCGAATACACTCCCAGTACTATCGATAGCCTTAGTAGTATTAACACCGATGACCGTATATTTCGAGACATCTTCACAATTACCATCATTACCGAGTAAATTTGTAATTGAAAATCCCTCAAAGTCCAATGTAACCGGGGAAGATACTTCGGGTATCTGAACTTTATTGTTCATGCCCCAGCTTAATGTTGGGGATAGCGATACCCCGTTCTTAACTAAAGTGTCCAATTCATCAGCCTTAACTCCTTGAGCAGCAGTGGCAAAAGCAGAGGCTTCTTTTCCGTCGAGTAGATCAGCATCTAGGCCGCTGCCACTGCCATCGACTGTTTTGATTTTGTCCAACACATCTGCTGCAGTGTAATTTGATAAATCTACTTTTAAACTTAATGCATTCTGTTGTGCTGTAGACACTGGCTTATCTGCGTCTGATGTATTATTGACATTGCTCAACTCAACATCGGATTTATTAAGCGTTACTACACCAGTCTTCCCAGCAACGCTGTTAACTGTGTTGACCTGAGCACCTGCAGCTATGCCATCGAGCTTTGATTTGTCGGTAGAGGACATGAACCCGCTAGTCGATGTAGTGGCGGAGCTGTGGACATGATCCCCAGCGGCAACATCATTAGCGCCAGTACCAACATTCTTAAACGCTGATGCTCCAAGATCAGCAAACCATTTCATAACTTTACCAAATAGAACTGACAGTTTTTCTCCAGATGATAGGTCCGTCCTTGTTTCAGCCGGGAGAAATGCTGCTGTCAAATCTGAGCCGTTTCCGTTATTGTCAAGTTTTGCAGTTAGAGCCGTATTCATCATACCGACACTCACCAACGCTGAGGTATTTACTATGAGAGTAAATTCTGCTTCGTTAGAAGCATCAATGACTGCGTAAAAGTTCAGGGCAAAATCCGGTATCTCAGAATTAGAAGGAATCGCTATACCGGTATTGTCCTGAAGGATAGCGTACAGAGCAGGTGGATTACTTCCGACATGCGCCCATATTCCTATCTGGTTCATTGTGTAGCCGGTTGTCAATCCCTCGCTGACAATTAAGATATTTACCTTTTTGCCGTTTGTTTCATTAGCCAGACCGACAATGGGAAGAACCTGCTTCTGATTTTTAAGAGCCGTTTGCGCCATGAGCGAAACCGGTGCCACCGTACCACTTCCTCCAGATGCGTAATCAATTATCAGTTTCGCACCACCAAGTACCTGCTGGTACATGGCAACACCAGCATTTGTTACTACTGCATTATCCCAAGCCATACATTGCCACCTCCACCGTAAATGCCATTCCCATACCTGCGACAGCAGCAGCTTTATAGTTCCTGCAATATCCAGCAGGGAAAGCTACATATTCTATGTTGTCGAGATGCGAACGAAGATTTTTATAATATTCCACTCTGTCAAGTACTCTTTTATGCTTTGTTGGGTTTACTCCTTCATAGGTTGCATCCAATAATAATTTGAAATGATACGGATCCCCTCCATAGGTAAACCATTCTTCAACTTTTGTATCCGGATAAATAGCCGAAATTGCCTTTTCCACAGCTCCCTTTGTTCCAAGAGTTCTGTGGACATTCCAACTGTCTTTTAATGTTTTTCGTTTTTCTTCTAGGCTATAATTGTAATCCCACCAGTCAACCTTAAAGTCATAAGCCAATATGTCCAGCAGTTTTTCAGACAGTTCATCAATTCGAGAATAGAGCATCAAGCTTGCTATTTCATCCGGGCGCAACGCCAATTCGTCAGAAATCGATGAAGCGAGGGCGAGCATATTTTCATCTTTTGCCAGAATCTCTGGAAAAACTCGAAGAAGATTTTCCGATGTTATTCCATAATTATTCATTTTCATATCCTCCGTTAGTGATAATAATAGAGTCAATCTGCGCTATCTCGGGAGTAGTGTTGTCAGAACCGTCACTAAGAATCGTAAAAGCAGGTTCTGTAAGAATAATACGTTTAACTCCTGCCTCTTTAACCAATTGCCGCAACTCGTCAGGATTGATGTCTCGTCCAAGCTTGCCGCATTGCCATTTCACATATGCCTGTACTGCTGCATTCACCGCCGATTCGATTTCTGCTGCACTTTTTGAAGCATTATTCGGGATGAAATATGTAAAAATAATATTATAAGGTACAACATCCGGATCCTCCACAGTTACGTAATCTGTGAGCGGTCTGACAAAATCATCATTACAGGCAGCAAGCATATCATTTTTTATTTCTGTACTTGCGCCGGTACCATCATTCATAAGTGCATACAGGTTAACCTTCCCAGGGGAAGGAGTGTTTACGACAACATCCGCTATTTCACCGGATACTTGTTTTGTGAAATAGATATAGCCACCTTTCGCTCCAGCGTTACTGTATGCATCCTGGCTGGCTCTCATTAACTCATAAAATTCGTCATCCGTGCTGATATCAGAGCCACCGTCACTTGAAGTAATATTCTCGCAGTGGTCGTAATAAGCATAAGGTTCAATGATAACGCTTATCTGTCCTGCTGCATATCCGTTTCCAGTTCTTCCGGTGGTCTGGCACTGGATCTTTACATCGGTATATGTATCACCGGCTTTGACATATGCGTCTGCTGTCGTTTCCCATACAAGCGCTCCCTCAATATCTGTTATCTGTGTTCCTGATGGTATTAGTATGGAAGTGGACTGTACAGCTGAGATATAAAATCTCACAGTGCAAACTGCAGCTTGAGCCTTCGGGCGTTTTTTGACATAAAATAATTCGCCCAAGGCATCAAGGTTTTCACTTTCGGCTCTGCTGGGCAAATTCTGGTTACCTGTGTAATTGTTTAATCCCCGTTCAAGAACCAATACGTCGGCTATCCAATTAATAAATAGTTTCTCCGGGCTGGCCGGACGTACTACGCTGCCGGTGATTAGCTCATAAGCGGATATAAGCTTTGTCACCAAGGCATTTGTATCTGTACTTATGAATTGATATTCCTTGTTTCTACTCATCGTTTATATCGACCTCCACAGTTGGTATTAATTTTCCCGGAACGCTTTCATCAATTTCAAAAGTTACACCTACCAGTTCGGCCCGTGGTTCATATTCTGCTATTGCTTCTGTGATTTCAACCATCAGTAAAGCCTTTGCCACGGGTATGGGCTTATCGACAAATTGCATTGGTAAACCGAATCCCCGATATAGAGGCACCGTGCCTTGTCTGGTCGAGATAATGATGGCTATATTCTGAATGACCGATGCTATCCTGTCACTCTCGTTTAACTTTATTCTATTCATATCTTTCGAACTGACCTTAAAGCTCATAGTGCCACCTCAATTTCTTAGATATTCAAGCAAACTTACAGAAACCGTCGCAGACGTCAACTTGCCACCTGCACTGAAGGTCTGCATGTTTATCTTATGCTTTTCTATTGTCCACCGGTATTTACCAAAGGTCTTATCTCCGACGATGAATGTAAGGGATTTTCCGCTACGCTCATACTTCCAAATCTTCACAAGCTCCGGAAGTGGATCCACGCCCAGGTATTCCGAAAGTACCATATCAAAAGATATAGTATCAGGTTCAAGTCCAGTAAATTCTGTAAGTGAATTTGTCAGATGCCGATCATGTTTGGCATATCTTGCACTCCCAGACCACACCAAATTATTTATTGTTTCAAACGCTTCTGAGGAAACCTGAAAAACAATGTCGCCCAGCGCCCCTATCTGCATTAAATCACCCCCAGTATAAACCCGTCTCCGTTGAAAACAGGAAGACAGAGAACCAGAACCGTATCATTTACCGCAGGCATCCAGTATGCAACTACAGCATCATGGTCATGTTTACAGTCTACGATGATTTGCTCTCCTTCAGATATGGTGTGCAAATGTTTACCTTTGTTTTTAACGTCTACTATTCCCGGATATTGAATTACACTAAGCCATCCAGACATCATATTATCCTTGTCCTGATATAAAACCCTGGCTTTCCTATTTGTGATGTTTATGTTTGTGACAGTTCCAATTCTCACGAGATTTTCCAATATATTTTCATAATCCATCAGTATCCCTCCAATGTCTTTCGGAGCTGAATCTGTACTGTATAACCTGAACTTCCGATAGAATGCTTTGCCTGTTTAATGATATACTTACCGCTCCATGCTCCCCAGTCTTCAATCATAATCGTAACCCCTGCCGTCATCTCCGGATTGCCTGGTAAAGTAAATGTAGCTGACTTCTCATATTTGTTTTGCAACCGTAGGCGCTTATATGCCAGAGTTTTTGCCTCTCCGATACTGTCTACTTTTGCCCATACTTCAAGCTGCTGGTTGTCTTTATTTTTTGCATTATAATCCTCTGTATAAACAATACCTTCAATCTTTTTCCTGGTAGTCGGATCAACATACCTAACCCGGCAGCTGTCATATTGTTTTCCAGCGGTACCGGTCATAAGCTTATACTTGATGTATGTGCCATCACCTCGCTTGATTGTCAGAATATGAGGTTTTGCTTCATACGCTGCTTGATCAAATAGCACAATGATATTATTTGTAACCTTTAGCGATATCCCCGCATTATGACAAAGGGTAGACAAAAACTTAATATCACTCATGGCAACCTGTTCAATCCGCTTATAAATCGGGTCGTTCGCTGATTCATAAATACATGACATTCCGCTATTAGCAGCCATTTGTTTTGCAATACCGGATAAAGTAACCGATTCCCATGCCTTACTTTTTTTCGTCTGCCGGATCTGCGCGATATATGGTAGCGATGTACCCTTTATTGTGATTACGGCAGGAGGACCGGAAGTTTCCACACTATCAAGCTCGAACTGGCCGCAGTCAAGAACTTTATCCTTGCCATCACCATTCCAATTTTCACAGGTAAATACCGACTGAATGCGAAGACCTTTAATGGTCTTTGAGTTTGTCGAATTAGTATTTGCAGACTTACTGCCTCCACTTTGGGTGATATAGCTCTCGCTTATATAAGCATCTTTACCGCTGTATTTGATATGCGCCCATCCATTGGATATGGACAAAACCTTGACTTTACTGTCGTAAGCCAGTGATCCAACCTTTGCATGGTTCTTACCAGGGCCGCTGCGTACATTCAACCCGCTCCGGGCTGTGACTTTATAGTTTGATGTAGTGGAGGGAGAATCAGCCGCTGCTTGTATTGCAACATCAAGCCATTTCTCAAGCCAAATACCATCTCTGTCTTGTAAATTAATCTGCAGATCGTCAGCCAGATCTTCCTCATTGTCAGTATAGGATAACGATAAAATATATGGCTGGATTGACTTTGTTATATTCACGCCCCCGAAAACTACTTCTGCAGACGTTCTCCTTGCTAAATCCTTATCGCTCATCCACTCACCTGCTTCCATGGCGGCAGCGTATCGACGGCTTCCTCTATGATATCCGGCAACAAAAGCATAATACCTGCCGGAAAAATATAGTAGTTAATGTATTGATGATTTAGATTTATAAGCTTATCTGTATATGCTGCATCCCCCAACTGGGTAAATGCTATGCTATCCCACATATCACCCTGAACAGTTATATATGTCTTACTCATACATACGCCCTCCTCGCCGCATCAATACCCGCACTTTCTAATACATCCAGTATGAAGTCCCGTAAATTGTTATCGTGCTCCTGGAGAACCGACTTGATCTCGTTCACATTTTCGCCCTTCACTTCGTACTGCGGGGAGTAGTCAAGCGATATACTCACTGCACCACCGTACTGTGCAGAAATAGCATTTGTGCCACGTGTCATAGATGCTTCTTCGGCAGTTAACACCCTCTCGCCTTTGTGGAGTTCAGCAATGTAACCGTCAAACGGTACATAATCCAGACCTTCTGCGTGAGAGCCGTGAACTGCATATGGGTTGCCTCCACCCACATTGATTGTAGGAGCTGTTGAAGTACTTCCGGCCAGTGCTTCCATTGCTGCGTCAGCAAGCTTCTTGTAAGCTGCCTGTACTTCCGGAGTCATGTTTTTTGCACCGTCGATGAATCCCTGTATGGTATTCTTTCCACTCTGTGCCGCTTCATCACCGAGACTCATCTTACCTATGGTAGTTTCAAGCTCTTTCTGCAGAACATTCATGGACGTTTGGAAATCAGTCTGCAAATCGGTAAGCTTTGCAGCGACCGTTTCCTGTTCATCCCGGAGTTTCTGCCAGTTTTTAACCATAGCTGCGAGGTCTTTGTCACTGGCCTTTGCCATACCGGCAATAGCATTAACGCTGCCCGCACTGCCATCCGCAAAGCTGGCAAGCATATCAGAGAGACCTTTTATGTCGGCACTTCTATTGGTCAAATTTGCAAGGTTATCATTATATTTCTTCCAGTAGTCAATTTGACTTCCCATAGCAGAATTTATCTTACTTGAGCTTGTTGCAACTGACGCTGCAACATTATCCCAAAGAGAATATTGTCCTTCCAGACTATCGAGAGCAACTTTGTATGCTTCATCGTATTTTTTAGCAAGATCAGATACTTTCTCCGTAATGTTGGTAATAGCTTTCTGGACTTCTCCTCCTTTTCCTGCTACTTCCTCGGAATACCCGGCCATGGCGCTTGTAATCTCTTCAATTTTCTTTTTATTTTCACTATATTGAGCCTGAGCCTCTTTTTCCGTTTCTGTCGCATCATTTACGGCACTTTTCGCTTTATTAACAGCGTCAATATATGGCGCATACGCTCTTCCCAAATCGCTCTTACCAACATCGGTTAATTTAGCTCCTTGCTCCTGGATTTTTGACAGATCCTCTTGAGCTTTCGATAATTCACGTACTCTAGCAGTAGTTTCTTCTTTACTCTCATTCAATAACTTCTGGAGTTTGATTTCATCTTCTTTGAACTTCTTAAGCTGGTCTTTGTTTGCTTTATATTTATCTCTGACAATTTCAGCCTCGATGATTTTCTCGAGGGCGTCAGCCGTCATATTAAGAGAATCCTTGTACTCATCATAATGTAGCCCAAGCTCTGGCACAGCCTCGTTAAGCATTTCAACAATAGTAAGGATCTCTTGCTTTGCAGCAGCAGTTTTTCCTTCTACCGACATCAGCTCTTCGAGTTTGTTCATAAGGTTTACATTGCTGAGGGATTCTCCCTCAACTCCCTTGATGGTGTCATCATATGCTTCCATCAATTCCTTATGGGTGTTGATGACTGCCTCATGCTCTTCAGCCATTTCTTTGGCGGTCCGCTTATTTTCCTCGTATGCTTTAGTAGCGTCATCTAATTTATGCTTTAAGACTTGCGCCTCGTATGAAGTTTCGCCCATAGCATCGCTTACTTCTTTGTACTCGGCTTCCGATTCCTTCATTTGACGATATTGCTCACGTGATGTAGCCGTGAGTTCGGCAAGCTCTTCCTGTTCTGTTTTTGTGGCTTTTGCCAGCAAAAAACTCCCTGCAGTCAATGCAGCCACAGCCAAAGTTACACCCATGATGACGTTTATTCCCGGAATTGTTGCAGAGAACAATGCAGTCGCTGCACCAGCAATTTTTACTGCTACGGCATAAGCCGTAATCCCTGCAGCAGCTAAACCGATAATTCCTGTAAAAGCCGTAACTGCTTGGACGAGCTCAGGATGCTTCTGGATAAACGATGTTATTCCACTAAGAACTTGATTCCCTACTTCATATGATTCCTTCAAGACAGGCGTATAATTATCTCCTATCGCTATCTTAAGATTGTCATACTCATTCTGCATCATTTTAAGTTGACTTTCAGTCGTTGCATATCGCTTTTCAGCTTCTACAGTCAGGGCGGTATTATCTTTCCACGCCGCATTTGCTGTTTTAAGTGAATCGCTAAGCATTCCACCAGAAGAAGCAAGCGCTAGGACAGCATTTGACATTCTGATTTCAGTTATGCCGAGGTCTTCCAAAGTAGCAACAGCTGATCCTCCATCTGCCTCAATACGTCCAAGCCCATCTATGAATTTCCCGAGTGCTTCAACCGAATTCTTTCCCCATGCGACAGAAAATTCATCTGCACTCATGCCTGCAACTTTTGCAAAATTTTTGAGCCCAGGTGCGCCGGTCTGAACCATTACCTCAAAATCCTTTAGTAATTTAGATATGGCACTGCCACCTGCCTCAGCTTCGATACCGAGGGAGGACAGAGCAGCTGATACAGCCATGATTTCTGGTTCAGAAAGTCCGATAATTGAACCTGTTGATGCCAGCCTTGTTGCCATTGACACAATTTCAGATTCTGTGGATGCAGATTTATTTCCTAATCCAACAATTGTAGATCCAAGCCGTTCGTAGTCATCTGCGGACATTTTTGTAATATTCGCAAATTTAGCAAGAGCCGTTGAGGCATCCATTGCACTAAGGTTTGTTGCAACACCCAGATTTGCCATTACCTCGCTGAAGTCCAGGAGATGGTCTTGGGCAATGCCAAGCTGTCCGGCTGCTTCTGTGATTTCATTTAGCTCCCCGGTGGCAACTGGGATGTCTCCTGAGAGGTCCTTTATACCTTGAGCCAGCTCCGCAAGCTCCCGTTTTGTCAAATCTGTGGTTTTATCAACCCCGGTAATACCAGATTCAAACTTTATTGATGCATCAGCAGTGCTCATAAAGCCATCATATATCTCTTTAAGAGCGACAGTAATTCCGGCTGCAGCTATAGCCTGATTTATTTCCATAAAAGCTGCAGAAGCTTTAGAACCAAAACTACTGGCTTTTTCCGCAACCTCAACCTGTTTCTGTTTAAGTACATCCATTTGGTTGCCGAGCTTTGCATTTTCTTCTGTAAGAGCATCCGTATTTATACCGGCCGCATGGAGTGCATTTTTCATTTGCCCAAGTTTTTCAGTTTGAGCCTGAATGGAAACATTGGTTTTGTCTATCTGCTGCTGCTTTGCAAGCAGCTTGTTTGCGAGCGTAGACGAATACTCACCCGTTTCCGAAATTTCCTTCTGGATGTTGTCATATTGTTGCTGCAGGACTTCAAGTTTCTTCTTTGTACCCTCAATCGCTGACTGCTGTTTCTCATATGCTGTAATCTTAGACTGTACTTTATTAAAAGCATCAATTTCTTTCTGCATGGAGGCTATCTGGCTCTGCGCTGCCTTGAAAGTACTGTTATAGCCACCATCGAGCTGGGCATTTAATTGGAAGAGCATCTCATATTCTCGAAGTGATGCCATAAGAAGCCTCCTATCATTTTTTGTTTTTACGTGACGACTTTATTTCTTCAATAATCTGGTTGCTATCCCGGATCCATTTTAGGAATTCCACAATTGGGAGTGATAACCAGAATGATACCGGCGTATTGTTAGTCTGCGCCATTATAAGGCATTGCCTTCGGAGCCATTTGCCCCCGTCTCCTACTACAGCTCCGATTTCAGTAAAAAAGAACGTGAAGCGCTCCTTATTTTGTTATAGTCCGCAATTGGCATTCTCTTAAAAAAGTCTGCACCTATAGGATCAGTACAAGCTCTTGCACACATGCGTACAAGGTACTCACCTGAAAAGGTAGGAACAATAACTGGCTTGCCAAGCTGTTGCAACTCATTTTCAATTGCAAGAGCGTCATCCCCGGTGAGCTTGTCCCAATCAAATGTCACCTGAGTAAAGGTTTTGTCTTCATATTCATATGGCTTGCGAAACAAGTGTGTATAAGAATTTCCGCTATCAGCTGCCTCTTTTTGGGCTGCAGATAATTCCTTTGTGTCGATAACTCCAGTATTTTTCAAATCGGTCATGATAAAATCTCCTCTCACTTATATGCAAATATTCCCGGGGCGAAATACACCCCGGGTTATTTTTATTATTTACCGAGCGCTTTTCTTACATCTGCAAGGTAGTCCCTGCCATTTACAAAGTGTATGTGGTTAAAGGGATCGATTTCTCTCATTCGAACGCCATCGATATAAAACGCCCAGTAACGCACGGCAAATTCCACAGTTGGGGTACCGATACTTGCAGGTGCCAGGGAACCGCCTGAATATTTCGTTGGAATTCCCACCATTACATGCTTATGGCTCTGAAAGGCAATAGTACCGGATGAGGTGTCCTCAATCTGCACAGAGGCCAGAAGACTTATCTTATGTAATCTCGGTTCAGATAGTGCAATGGAATTTTCATTCATTGTACGGAATTCAAGTGTCATCTTCATCACATCAATGTAACCAGCAATTACAGCCTCCATGTTTCCGGCTACCCCTACCCCAGTAAAGCCCTGTGTTAAGTAAGTTATATCCGGTAGTGCTACCTTTGCTGTCCCCGAATATTCCACACTGTCCTCATAAACTGCGTATGCGATAATGCTCTCATCAACATTCATATTTCATATCTCCCTTCTTACGAACTGAGTGCCGCTGTTACATAGTCAGCGTCATACTCAAGAACAAAATCAATTTCCTGTGCCGGACTGGGCGGAGTTATATAGAGATGGATCTTAATAATACCAGCCATCAGACTTGTGAGTGGATTTTCGTTTTCCCTGAATTCTGCACGAGCACCGAGCAGATAGCCCGAACCTACAAGACCATTAAGCCAGATGTTGCAAGTGTCCAAAATGGAATCAATTAGCCTACGGTTCATAGGTTTGTCCAACTTACTCCAGAAAGTCGTTATCAGGGTATTTCCTACCCAATCAAACATCCTTGACACGGGGATAAGATAATCCTTTACATCGATGCTGGAAGGATAGCAAGCGGTATAATTACCCCATGCTACAAATCCTCCCATAAAATTGAGGGAGGTCATAATACCGGCAGCATTCAGTATGTTTGCCTGTGCTAATGTCAGTTTTACTTCTTTTCCAGATTCAGTCACCAAAGAATCGCACTGCATTTTTTTATTTGATGGACTTTCATATGGGCTTCCTCCGTTGCCGATGTCTACCTGAGCTATCAGTCCCGCAAGTTGTGTTGAAAAGTGAAACACACGATTACCCAGTTTAAGTAATGGCCAGCATACAATTTGGTCCTCATCTGTGAAATTATTTTGTGCTTTGCTTGCTGCCACCTTGCTATACTCGTCAGCACCTCCCACTGCAGCTGTGCTAATGTCAATGAGCGCCTTAGCTTTAAACATTCCATTTATCCCTGCTGCTTTTGTTGCCATGACTGCTGCAACTTCGGAATTCATAGAATAACCCGGTGCACAAATCAGATCCGGCACAATGCCGACCACAGTCAGACACTTTTCGATGTTCTCCAAACCGGTTGCAACAGCAGTATTATCCACCGAAGCAGGAATAACGGCATTGTATGCAACATTGATTGTATTTTCGGTATAATGGCTACTATTTGACAGTAACTCTATTACGAGATTTTCTCCGTCATAATAAGTGCTGTAATCAGTATCCTTTTCGTAGGCACCACCTGTTCCTCCTGCTGCTTTTATCACCAACGCAGAGTCGTTGATTGCCTCAGTAGGCAGTTTCACCTTGTGATTTATCACCTGCTTGTCTGCTGCCACTACAGCGGATTTCATTGTCGAAGTTGCGAGCATATTCACAAAAATAACTGGCTGGCAGCCATAAAGCTTAAAATGCGAATACATAAACTCACAAAGATTGTAGTTACTCCAGTTATCAGAGTATCCGAGTTTCTCAACAGCTTCTTCAAAGCTTGTACAAAGCACAGGATCTCCGACCGCAGCTGGGGATTCTACCCGCTGTACCGGAGCTGTACCTATAACGAACGGTATACCGACTTTTGCCGTTATAGGGGTACCCACACTTGTTGCCTGCTCGGATACATAAACTCCATGATTAGGCATTTTTCATTTCCTCCTTATTTTGATTTCAGACTGGCTACCAGCTTATTGTAGTTGACATTAAGCAAGTTACCAGCTGTTTTGACTTTTATGCGGTCCTCCGCAAGTGTTCCTCCTGGAACAATAAGTGTTGCAATCAGCGGATACACATGAACAGCATCAGGAAGAGATGCAACCGCCTCTTCCTTCGTTCCGCTGAAAACCATTCCTGACTGAATCACTCCACGAACACTCGGACCAATATAAACACAAAAACTGCCGACATTGTCAGCAGTTTTTTCAGACTTTGAACCTATATTCTTTTCATCAGTCACTGGTTCTGGGATCTGAACTTCCTCTATAACTTCATCAGTCTCAGAGGATCGATTCTTTTTTACAACCATTTAAAGGCCTCCATTCTGACAACAGGTATTTTCCATGTGGAGATCATCTCACCGCAGTAGTATGGGGCAGTGTCATCAGGATATACCAACGATTCCAGCCCTGCCTCAAGGTCAAGCTGAAATTGCTTCCCGATGACCACCTGCTTTAACAGCTCTATGCGCAACCGCTCCATTAAGTTTATGAGCATAAGAGCTCCTTCTTCTTCGTTGTCGTTAAATACACAGAATATTGAACGTATGATTGCCGAGGCAGATATGTTCTGTCCTTGAGGTTGAATATCCTTTCCGGTAATCAGTTGATGAATGATGTATGGAGCTTTTTTTTGTGCCGAATTGCTATCTTTAAGGCGCATAAGGTAAACATCAGCATTACGGTATGTTTGCTCAATGTCACCTTTTTGTAGTTTAACCGGCATTATAATATCGCCAGTTGATTCTTTTGTGAAAAGTTTAAATTGTTCTAGCAATGTAATCCGATTCACTTTCTACCGCCTCCAATTCCTGCCAATACCCTTGTAATTTCATGCTCAATACGTTTTTCATAAGTTTCGCGGATTGTTTCATCCATCATTTTAATAACTTCGTCATTCTGCATCATATGAGCTGCACTGGGTCCAAACTTTTGCTCGACTGGGAATCTTGATGTCCCAACACGCTCAAATATGCTTATTGGCCCAAAAATCTTAGCTGCAAAAGCATGTTTAAGCACCGTGGCAGCACCGCCTTTTTTGACCTGCGTTTGCACTTCACCACCTCGCGAAAATTTAGTATTGAACGTTAAAAGAGGTATGACATTGCCTGAATAACTAATAGACATTGAAACAACACCACCATCTTCACTTGCAATATGCGATTTTATTTTTACTTTTCGCATAAAATCATTTTTATTAATAGCATACTGGCTGGCTGCAAACTCACCAGCCCTTGTTTTTGCCGTTTCTCCTGCACGTTTCATTGCAGCGGATGTGACTTTCCATATGCCGCCCTGTACTCCGGCCAGGATTTTATTTATCCGGTCAAGGCTGTTGGCGCCAACCTGATTAACACGAATGTAATTCACTCGTCAATCGCCTCCAATTCTACCCGTAGCATACCGACTTCGCAGACTGAAGCTGCCACATGGTACTCTCGGAAAAAGTCCCCGTCATTTATCTTTATCCTTGTGCCTTTTTCCGGCACCACACCGCCAAGGTCGGAGGCAGCGCAATGCATGATAGTGGTCACAAGGTATAACCCTTCTACATGGTCGGCCTGGAGCTGACGCCGGTCCTTCTCTTTCAAGCCAGACAATGTGATGGAAATACCTTGATGTTCTTCTCCATCGTATGTCATACCATCATAGATTACCGTGTGCAGCTCCGCAAACTCTTCAGTGTTCATAAACACATTCTTGTTGTCTGCTTCGACCATATCTTTAAAACTGCTCATAAAACTGGATTCTCAGCGGAAAGAGAAGGCGGATCCTCGTCATCGATGACGTCATCATCGGTTTTCTCTTCCTCGTTGTCAAAGAATTCATCCAGGGCAGCTACTATATCGTCCTTCGTCATCCCGACCTTGAAAGACAGCCCATATTTTTTCATTAGTTCCTTAAGTTCGTCAGCTTTCATTTCGGAGCTATAGAACGGTTTTTCACCCGCATTTCCATCCGGAGTATTTTTACCTGTACCTGTTACATTCTCTTCTTTATCAGGAGTTGCAACAGGCGTAGCGGCCTCTTCTATCACATCAATATCTAAACAATAAATAGCGACACCTATATCAACTAAGCGTATTGCTTCTATATCATCGACTTCAAAAGGTGGACTTCCGACGTCTTTTGGGTCAATGTGTTTTGATCCTAGAGTCTTGTGGCCGTACGTACCATTAACAATTTTTATAAGCTGCATTTGCTTACTCCTTTCCGGTCAACGACCTATTTCACGACATTTGCCGCATACATCCATGGGGACTTCTGCAAAGGTGCCGCGAGCGGACGAGAACCAAGTCTTAGCTTCCGGATATCATGGTCACGGTCAACAACAAATTTTGGAACACGCTGCAGCGCGAATGTGTGGTATTGTTCATCCGGCTCAATCTGGCTTATCTGTGCATACATCATATGTCCACATCCAGGGGATGTTACCATTGCGGATTTGGCAGGAAAGAATCTTTGTGTTGTTCCGGAATCGTCTACATATGTTTCACGGACAGAGAAGATGTCCAGTTCGAATCCGGAGAAGTTCAACCTGCCGAGCCATGAAACGCCGGGAGTAGTGATTTTCGGTGCAAGATTGCCAAATTCAGCTCTCCTGTTGTCGAGTCTTTTCTGTATTCCTGCATCGGACAGTATAAAGTTTGCGGCTGTTGAACCGAGAATGAGGTCGGCAACGGCTAGACCTCTGTCTGCTAATGCTCCACACATAGCTTCGACATCACTCCAGAAGTTACCGTTGGTATCATCCCACTCGTCGCTGACGGTGTAGATAGCAGGATTACCTCCTGATGTGTCGTAATAGAACACATCATATGTCTGTCCAACGGTCTTATTGTCTATATATGCCGTCATTGTGCAGCCGTTGTTGATCATTGTCTGGACTGCCATCCATTCCTCTCTGCGAGTAATGCGCCTATCAAGATCAGACAAATCACGTATATGCAAAGCCCTTGCGCGTTCAGCCTGCGAAGACCCCGAAAACAATGCCTCACCAAAGCCGCGCTTCTGTAAGTCATCCAGTGTAAGCAAGCGGGAGGGAAGAATACTAGGTGGCTCAAACTCGTCAACCTCGTAACCACCACGGCCTACAGGAATATCACCAGCACGTGGTACTACAAATGGAGCAAGCCTGCGGTCACCGTCCTGATATTCTACCAATACCTTATTGGCAGCAAAAATGTCGCCGGTGCCAGTCGGAAAATATCGGTCACGGAAAAAAGTCATTTGCGGAACAATTTCCTGCACCATACCAGCCATATAGTAGGTGTCGAATAAATCAATGTTGTTTGGCATTTCTATATACCTCCTTATTTAAGATAACACCGTACCGAGATAGATGCCGCGTTCACGCAGCTTGTCTTTGTCTGCCTCGGATAAGGTGTAACCATCTTTTACGGTCAGTGCATCGATATTGAAGCACCCTCCTGTGAATACAGCTGCATTTACTGCTGCAGTGGTTCCTATCTCGGTGTCATCGCAAAGGATACTGTCAGGAGTAAGCGTCTCATTTGTTATTGCTGTAGTACCGAGAATAACGAGCTTTCCATCTCCAGCGGAGCCAGAGGATTTTGCAAATACCGTGCCGCGCGGAAATGTTGCAGTTGCGCCAAGTTGTCTGATGACGCCAGAGTTGACATGAACCGCAGGTGATACGCCGGCAAGCAATTTGTCATACGCTACTTTTCCGACTTTTCTGTTCAAATGTTTCATTTTTACTTATCCTCCTTGTTCTGAATTTTTTTTGCATCTGCACGACCAGCCGCCATACGCTGTGCGGGTGTGAGAGGCTTATCCTCTTCGATAGTAACAGTAGCAGCCGATACATCGTTAGCGCCTGAGGCATTTGTGTCTTCCTGCATATTATCCAAGGTTACTTTTCCCTTCTTTGCAGCTTTTTGAGCTGCGCGGAAAGCAAGTTCCTGAGCATTGCAGGCTGTTTTCCCATACTTAGCTTCTTTTACGGTTTCATCATCGTATAAAGAAGATATTGTATCTATCTCCTCAATGCGCTTGCGTTCTGCTTCGACTGCTGATCCGTCATCTGTGGATACAGCGGCCTTTGCCTCGGTCATAAGCTGATTTGCCAACTCCGGATTTTCAGCACGGAGCTCTTCAAGATTTTTGGCCATGAGTTTTCCTCCTTCTTGACCACCGGTTGTAGCCGGTTGAGTTTTATTATTGTCATCCTCTTGCGAGGTTGCGACCGTTTTAATTCCGTCAGGTAACTTAGCGAATGACGGCATGTGCATTGGCCGTCCATTTACCATGAGCAGGCGTCCGTCTGCACTTGCCGCAATCTCCGGCTTATCATATGCAGAAGCAAGCATTTCATCGGCAAAGCCTGCGTCGATGATTTCCTGACCCACAAAGGTAGCCGTCTTAGACATCATCGCGAGCAGTTCCTCTTCCGTCTTGCCCGTTCGTTCCTTATAGATTTCCACCTGGGATTTGTCTGTCGGATCAAGCCAGGTTTCTGCTAAAGCTCTCAGCTCGTCCGCATTGTATCCACCAAAAAGAAATCCCCAGCACTTGTGGATCATGAACTGGCTCGCTGGATTGACCTGGATGATATCGGCAGCGCAAGTAATGTGAGTACCGCCCGACATGGCAACGCCATCTATCCTCGCGGTCTTCTTTGCCGCAAGCTCTCGTAGTCGGTTATGGATGGTAACAGATACTTCCGAATCGCCGCCAATGCTGTCAATGCGCATGAGTAGGGTCTTGGCTCCTTCGATGGCTTTCAAATCCTCAAGGAATTCATCAAGTATAATGAAGTTTCCCTGCTGAGGCTCACCGGTCCACCAGTCTATGGGCCTTGTCTTCACGATTTCCCCATAAAACTGAATCTCGGCATCCAGACCGTCTGTCATCGTCATTGCGTAACAACTGCGCCGGATATTCACCGAAGGAGGTTTCAACAAACCTTTTCGTGCAAATATCCCGTTAAAAAACTTAGGCATTTGGTTCACTTCCTTTCGTATTTTCGTCACCGAGGACGGCCATATATTTACCGCCTCCGGCATCAAGTAATTTTTCATTCTCAAGCTTGAGCTGTTCGACATTAGCCTCCCAGTCGCCACCGCCCAGCTCGCGGGTAACATGTTCATGAGTTTTGAATCCACGGTCAACGTTCATTATTGCTGCTTTAACTTCTTTACTTGGGTCGATCTGTCCTTGCACTGGCCCGATCCAGCGAGCACCGCACCATGCAGCCCGGATTCTCGGATCGTCAAAAAAACCTGGAGCCTTTATCCGCCCTCTGGCCACAGCCTCAGCAAGCCATACTTCATATACAGGTTGACAAAAATCGTCAACAAACCATTTCCGACGCATCTTGAATGCTTCCCACGCATCCATTAGTGCTGCTCTGGCCGCAGAATACGAGCTATTAAATTCTTTTATTAATACATCGTATGGTAGCTCCAAGGCAGCACCTATAATACGGCATATTGTTTTCACAAAGCTCTCGAAGCCTGTTGTAGGAATATTCGGATTACCGAACTTGATATCTTCTCCGTCTTCAAGGTGGGCGACTGTGCCAGGTCCCATTTCGTGCTCGTTTTCGCTGTGAGATACTTCGTCTGGCTGCTCACCAGGTATACCCACTACATCGCCGGATCCGGTTTCATTTATTGGTATATCCGTTGTATCCGTTTTTGTTGTTATCCATGCAGTAAAGAAAGACTGAACCAGTGCTGCCATAAGTTCGCTCTCAGTATATCTCCGCAGTTGCAACAACGGTTCTATAACAGGGGCCAAATAAGTAACACCCCGGTACTGATCAGGCCGTTCACTGTCCATGACATGC
This sequence comes from Eubacterium sp., assembly GCA_029266335.1. Lineage (GTDB taxonomy): Bacteria > Bacillota > Clostridia > Acetivibrionales > DSM-1351 > Ruminiclostridium. Next base: position 23,057 of record JAQSXC010000007.1, read on the forward strand.
AATATGTTTGGCAATCCTGTTTTTATTCCATATGCTTCGACACGAGTCCACCTCGGAGTCTCAACTACAAGCTGATTCGGATATGTATTCCGGATATGATAGGCTACAATCTTGCCGTTCTGGTCTACTTCCACACCATCGTGGACAATATTCCCGTTATCCGGATTTTTTCCATCAGTGAATCGAGGGGAAGGTGTCACGGCTGTACCGTATTCCGTTGGTGTGCTTACCCGGTCTGCTTCGATAAGATGAATGCGTAACGAGTATGGATTTGTAGGCGTCGGGTCATACCTCTTGAAGAGAGGAAATACATCTCCACTCATGAGCCATGATTTCAATGCTAACTGCTGTAATCCCTCGAAGTTATTTACACCTGTTGCATCGCAATTTTCTTTCTTTTGAGCCCACAAAGTGAATTCCGCTTCCGTTAATCGCTGCCAAGCTTTAGCAGCTTCCTGAGACAGCCCCAACACATCACGGTTGATAGAGCTTTTCAAAGTGAGTCCAGTACCTACAACCTTTGTCCTGTTGGTATTTATTGCTGAAGTTGCAACAGGGGATGCCATGTATAACATTCTGCCACGTTGCCGGAGCGTATAGTTATTCCAGTCTATATCCTCAACCGGTGAGCCACTGACCGCATTAAATCCCTTGAGTGCCCGTCGTATTATACTTGCACCTGCTTCACTATATCCTTTTACCTGCGGCGTACCCATTCGTCGTACATAACGTCTATTGCTCAATGCTTTTTCGCCTCCTGTCATATAATTTAGCCGGGAGTCCGGACGGACATATACTTGTTACCAATCTCTCGGTAATATTCCGAAAGCCTTTCTCGGTTTTCTCCGTTGCAGCATTGCTGTAAGTTCATCTACCCTGCGCTCCGCTTCTGTAATTTCATTTTTTAATTTATCAATATCAAAACGGGTGAGCTCTCTGTCATCAATGGTATAACTTTTCACACCGCCATTCACCAAAGCAAGATATGCAGTTCTCAATTTTGTGAGAGCACTTTTCCAGAAGTCAAGTCTTGCCTGGATTTCAATTTTATCTACCAATGTTTTCACCCCCTTACCAATCGTCATAGTATTTCTTCAGAGAATTACCACTTTTCTTTTTTCGTGGCTTTTGTACCTGGGCCGATGCTGCTTCATTGGATGATGTATTACCAGGTAAAACAGCAGCGACTTTAACGCGAATATCATTTTTCGCTACTTTAAGGCGTTTATCTATTGCATCTAGATCCGGTGATAACGCCTTGAATGCAGCAAACGCATAGTTTCGGCAATCAAGAGCTTCGTTACGTTCGTGTCCGGGTATCTTCTCCCATACCCAGGGTTGTTTCTTCTCAGTATCGTAAACAAGCCGCTCCGATAGTAGCCCTTTAAAATAAGCATCACCGTAATCATCACGCTTGGGAAAGTGGCTGTACTTAGTTCCCTCAGTCTGCACTCGGAGATTATCCATGATAATCTGTTTTCCCGCATTAACGCCTATATCATATCGCCAGCATGTTCCGATAACCTTCTTAACTCCGTTTTTGGTTACTACAATTTTCTGCTTTCGTGGTGGCGCAGTGAATGGTGCATCGTGCTTATTGCTTCCGGCGATAGCAAAAACCTTTTTGCCGATGCGCTTATAGCATTGTTGCCGGACTTCTTGTGTAAAATGGCCGCCCTCATCAGCAAACGTCATTGACAATCTCAAGCCAGATCCGTCAGAAAAACGAAAGACATGTTCCAAAACATCGTCCAATCGGGTCCAAGTTTCCGTATCGTCAGGGCGCCCCATTATAATGCCTTTCTTAATTCCCCAATTTTCTCCGAAATGCCCAAAACCAACAACCTCATATTCGAGACGGTCATCCTGCGTATCTACGCCACAGGTCAAAACCAGGACACCTTCTGGGAGTTCGGCGCCTTCCGGATATTCCTCTCGCCGTGCAAGTAGGCTGTCCTCGTCCTCCAGATCGCCACGATCCTCCCATAGTTCACCGAAGCGTGTGTTATAAACGACCTGTAGTTTCTTTGAGCTCCCTATTGCATTGAGATATAGTAATATGATTGATTCCCATGAGGCCCAAGGTGAAACAAAAGCATTGAGCCAGAAGGAACGCACACCGTTCTCATATGCTGCTGGATTCTCTGCAATCCATTTTCCAGTCTGCCGCTTCATTTCCATTTCGGAAGATATACAGCCGCATCCGGGACATACATAGGAAACGTCTGTCACCTTGTATGTTTTTTTATTTGCTACGATGATTTCCTCATGCTTATATCTAATTGAAGAGAATGCTATGTTATGATACTCTCCACAATGAGGACATCGTGAACACCACCGTTCCATTGTTCCTTCGACAAAAGAAGATTCAATAGCACTGGCATTTTTTATTGTCGGGGTAGATACCTCAACAGCCTTTGCGTTGTAGAATGTTATCTGCCTCGCTCTGGCAAGCTCCCACGGGTCACCTTCTTTTCCTGCCGATGTTGCCCATCGGTCACGCTCGTCACCGAGTATATAGCGGATAGGTTTTGACGCCAGCGAGTGAGCTTCGGTCGAGCCGCACATTGTCAAAATGCCGCCCGGGTATGTCTTTTGCAATATGGTATTGGCACTGTCCCGGTTCTTTGGGTCAGCCACCTTTGTCTTGAGTGATTTACAATCCCTTATCATCGGAGCAATTCGGAGCTTAGAGTAATCCTTTGCATCAATGGTGGTCGGGTGGATAAACAAAATGCTACCCGGATCTTCATCGATAATGTAACCGATAGTGTTGTTTAATACTTCCGATTTTCCGACCTGTGAAGCAGACGCTACAATTATGCGGTGCACTTTTGGGTCTGTAAAGGCGTCCATTGGTCCCTGGAGGTAGGGGGTTCTGCTTGTGCGCCATGGCCCAGGTTCAGCACTACTCTCTGGTGAAAGCCTACGCTTCCTATCAGACCACTCTGAAACAGTCAGGTCTTCAGGGGGTTTCATGCCGGCGATTGCTTTTGATATCGCTGCGTTCAGCCGAAGTTCATCACTTTTAATCATCGTCAGTATCCGACTTATTTCCAGTGTCCCAACTTCGCCGCTCACGAACGCGCTCATTATATTTCTTAGCGTCGTATTGATAATGCGAAAGTTCCCCCATGACCTTATGTATTTCCTTACGGATAAACTCAGCCGCCTCTGCAGGAGATGAAATAGCAGCGACATCCACCGCTAGCCTGCCCGGTAACGCCATAAGCATACCTCGAATTGTATAAATCAAATCCTCGGTCATGGCCGCAACATCCTCTGAACGGTGCATTTTCCCCTGAAGTTCCTTAGCCTCAAGCACTGAAACAATTGCTTTAGCCTTTTTAATGCTGACGTCTGCGTCCAGCTTTTCTTTTTCGGCCGCGCTTAGCGCTTTTTCTTTCATGCGGTATTCTATATATTTTTGAACTGCGTCAGTGAGCAGATATTTGCCTTTGTCACTTTCGATGATTCCGTCTTGTGCGAGCTGCTGTATCCGTCTGCCTGTTACTCCCAAAACAGCAGCAAGCTCAGTGCCAGATACCTCGGTTTTTGTGGTTATGTCCATCGAATTCCTCCTTGTGCGTAACGAAATGGTCGAAAAAAAAATTTATTACATACACGAAATTTGGGGTCGACGAGCCCGCATGGTATGCCGACACCCCGTCACAGTACCTTTTTCTATCGGCAGTCATTTTATGATGCTGTTGCAACTCTCTGTAGTTTGATTATAGCTCTTTATAGGAGGTCGCCCAGGTACAGACACATCTTATAAGGTTTGTGCCTGCCCTGGACTGAGAGCATGAAGAACTACAGCTTTGTTATAAGTTCTGCCTTGCTATATGTCTTAACATCCTTTGTCATGAGTGAGAGGAAATCATCACGAGAGAATTCTGATAGCCTGAATACTTCCTCTGGTCTCATACCTAACTGCTTACCTATTTCATTTACTGATTTACCTTCAGTAAGTAAGCGTTGAACTATTGCTTTCATTGGGCCGAGTAGATGAGTACCACGTGCCCTGTTGTGTGTGACCGTACCATAAATATCACCAGCTGAATCTGTATGCTTCACTATGACAACGGGTACTTTACCACTAAGCTTTGTTATCAGTGGTTCTTCTCCTGACACCATCCACCGATGAAAGCCGTCGATGATGGTCATGTCCGGTCGTACCACTATAGGAAGCGTCCAACCGTTGGTGAGTATGGACTGTTTGAGCAGATTCAAGTTCTCGCGTGTGACCTTGTTTGGGTTATAGTCATTAGCTTTAAGCCTACTCCTGTCTATCCATTGAAGCGAACCAAGTGGTGCAAATATATCTACATCATGCATTTGCTTCGCCTCCTTTCCGGAAGCGCTTGGCATATTCTGCATAAGAGCAGTATATATCCTGGTATATAGCGCGTAATGTTCTGAGCTTTGGATCACCGGCTATAAGTCCCTCATATATTTTGCGATAGTCACGTGGTCTTGCCATGCCATCCATCTCAATGAACAATTTACGGTAGCGTTTGGCCACAGCCACTTTATGCGGGGTATTGAAATACTCTTCAGGACGCTCAAACAGCATTTCCATGAGTAATGCCCGGTAGTCCTTTATGTCATCACCTTCAAGCTCTTTCCTCTTTCGGGAAGTGCGCCTGAACATTTCACTGTCCCAATACAATACAGCCAGGTATGCATTCGGCTCTCTGCGTATGACCTTCTCCATGAGTGTCGGTTCATATTCACCCATATGGACCAAGCTCGGTACCGTATCCACTGAAAAGAACTGTGACACTCGGAGCATATTCCGATTTGTTCCTGATTGGTACATATGCAGGTAAATGACCGGAATGTCGACCTTTTCATTTTTCAGATACAGCCAAACGTCAGATGTCTTCCAGTCATATATGGGATAAATCATATTTTTGTTGGTGATACCGCCTGCGCCCATATTAAGCGCTGACATATACTGTAAGCGCTGTACTGACTCGGAAGTCCTCACACCCGTTATCATGATTCCATCCATAGTGACTTTCGGTAGGAAAGTTTGATAACTGTCTACGCGTGGTCGTAGCTTCGGATGATTTAGCAGGGCGAATGGAGGCGGCCGCCTTATCCATATATCCTGCTTTTGTCTGTCCCAGCATATGAACGACTCATCGCTCGTAAGCTCATTCAGACAATTAAAATGTTTTACCTCAACACACCACCACTGGAATTTGGCGCCGGCGAGTAGGAATTTCTTTCTCCATACTTTGACGGTTTCTTCAATACAATCGAAGATTGCTTCCTCGTCTATAAAGAGGACTGTCAGGAGAGAGGCATCTATCTCTCCTGAGTGGATCAGCTTCAGAGTAAGGTCAGCCAGACACAAACTGTCTTTACCTCCGGAGAATGACATATACACCGGTACACCATTTGAAAATACATTTTTTAGCCTTTTCCTTGCAACGGTTACTACATCCATGTCGGATTGCACACGCTTTATAGCCATATCCGCTCACCACATTTCTGGCAGAGGATATACTTGCGCTTCTCTTCCGCAGGTTCGGAAGGAGGGACATATTGCTCGGCGGTTTGCGCAGCTGCTTCCTCCTGAGCTTCGTATTTATCCCTGGTTTCCTTGATGTCGTTCTTGCGGCTCTCGTCAATAGTGCCGTATTCCTGCAGTGCTATTCCTGCCTCGTCTGCTTCCATGACGATGGATTTCAATAAATCCTCTTCAAAGCCTGGAATATCAAGGTCGTCTTTTAGCTCCAGGATAAAAGCATCGAACGTAGCCAGGTCATCGACACCCAAGTCGAATACTCTGTTGTCTGCCAACATCAACTTTTTCTTTCCCGATTCTGTCAGGCCAGATACAATATAGCAATCCGCTTCTGTTCTCCCCAGAGAACTGAGGGCTTCATACAAACCATTGCCGGCCAGTATCACATTGTCCTCGTCGATGACGATGGGGCGGATCTGGTCGAACATTTCTATTGATCGTCTGAACTCATGGAGCTGTTTGTCAGTATGCAAACGCACATTACGCTCCGGCTTTTTGAGATCAGCCAGCTTTTTCTTGATTATCTTCATGCCCTCACCGCCTTTCGGGATGCGAGGACAGCCACTATGCCGCTCATGAGCACAGTGGTTAAACTTCCGATTGTCTTATACAGAGCAATATTGAATATATTGCCGTAAGCGAATATCGGCAAGCCTAAGCATAATGAAATCAAGACACCAATAAAAACGCCCCGAGCAGATAACTTCTTGCCGAGTAATGTCATTACTGTTGGCAAGAGAGTCGATGCCCTGAGCGTACCATAAAACAAAAACAACCATGTTACTGTCAGGCCTGGTATATTGGAAATCGCTATTGCTACTACCAGCAGCATTAACATAGTAAGCTTTGACTTTTTTATGCTGCTACCAGTCTTGAGGTCCGACGTCATGGATGCAGCTGCACATAGATTACTTGATACTGTGGATAGCAATCCAGATAGTATCATAAACAGGAATGGTATAAGAACCCACGCTGGGAAGATGGAAGATATAAACTCGAAATTTACCATTCCCACATCAGAGGCTTTGAAGCCTGAGCCTGCTGCTATGAATCCCATCGCTCCCATTGCTATGGGTACGAGGGCAAATATTAACGCTCCAACAAAAAACGCCTTACCTATATGCTCCTTCCTGATTGAAAACACTCGTTGCCAAAAACATTGGTCTCCAAATGGTCCAGATGTCAGTCCTATCGCTGTAGGTAATCCGAAACCGAGGAATACCGCCAGCCCTGTTTGTGATGTCAACGAGGTCATGTTACCATTGATGGAGCCGAGTCCTTGAATTAGCGCAGACGCTCCACCATTCATTTTAAGCGCCCAAGGCACAAGTAATATACAACCACCTAAAATGATTATCATTTGCAAGGTGTCAGTTGCAACTGCCGCCTTAATGCCTGAAAACTGAGAGTATGAATAAGCAATCACAGCGAGCAGCATTGTCATAACCCAGAAGGGAAGTCCTGTTATTAGCGAAAGTATTTTACTCCCGGCCAGTAGTTGCACCGCTGTAGATAGAATAGCTAATGTCCCAAGCTGGAATGAATAAATGCCCTTCACTTTATTGCTTTGATATTTTTCTCCCATATATCCGGATAGAGTAATACCCTGTGGAAATTCATTCCGGATCCGTTTTGCAAATGGGATAAATAACATAAGGCAAAGTACATTCGGTACCAGGAACCAGAACATTCCCGGTATACCATTTTGATATGCCTGCTGTCCTGAAACAAACAGTGCAGGTGCCCATACCCATGTTGCAGCAATACTCATGGCCGAAATCCCAAATGGAATTTTCCTGTCGGCTACATGGAACCTCTCAGCATTGGCCGTCCATTTAGTGAATATCACGGTCGTTGCTATCATAATAAAAGCATAAATAAATAATACAAGAAAACCGTTCATGTAAAAAATCCTCCTTATTTTTTGTTTCCCGCTGCCGGCTGCTGGCGAACAGACACGACCCGGTACTGACTTTGCGTAAAGGAGAAACGCAGAGCCAAAATCCTCCTTTCAAATAAAATAGCGACTCCTTTTTAGAAGTCGCTTGCTTATGTGGGATTTTACAGTTTAATGCTATCAAATATCACTCGGGACATCAATACGGGGATTCGGGACATTAGGGGTTATTCGGGACAACTTTTATAATCTTAATTACTAATTATTTTACTGGCTCAACACATGCAGGCTCAAGATAATGTGCAAATCCATTCTCGTAGCATTCATCGAAATAATTACACTGTGGACAATTCTCAAATTGTACCTTGATAATATTGCCTTTATGCATGACTTCTATATTTTGTTCCACATTATACCTCCTTCAACACTTATTCATTATGCGATACGATTTCTTGAAATTCATCATATTCATAACCGCTACATTCTTCTTTACAATCGGCTTCATTATTGACACATCGGTATCTGTATCCTTCATCTTCTGTTTTAACGCTAATAAACCAATTACAACTAAGACATAGATTACGCTTTCCTCCTATTGTGAATCTTGCTCCGCAATAATCACACTGGCATTTAACTGGTTCACCTACTACAAGTGTTTCTCTCATTGCACCTACACATCTTTCACAGGCCAAAACCATTACCCCCAAAATTACACTATATTCATGATCCGACGTACTTTTCTTATTTTGCGCCCAAAAATGGACATAAAAAACGCACATCGTTTAAATGAATGTGCGGTAATAGAATGATTCTTGATATATAAAGATTGCGAACTAAATCAATTTCATATTATGTTCATTTTTATTGTTGGCATTTCTTTTTCAATCTTTTTATTGAAGAATTCATTTTTGTTCTTTAGAACTATAGGAATACAAATAATTACACATATAGTGGTTGCTAAAGCATAAAACAAAACGCCTTCTCTACTTTGAAGAAGTGTAACAGAACCGACATTAACGCCAAAGTGGAACAATATCATGCATAATAAATTCCCACTGGTTTTCATATATACCCATGCCATAAAAATCGAAAAACATATTATCAACATTACAAACAGAAAAAAGCCCGATAATCCATAAGTAAATTTGCAGTGCCATATACCCCATAATGAACCAACGACTATTGTACTGTAAAACATATTATGCTTTTTTGCAAACATAGGTAATAGATAACCTCTCCAGCCGATTTCCTCTGTAATACATCCGAGCATTGCAGTAATAATTGTGATAACATATCCTAACGAAGTATCTTTCCAAATCACAAATTGATTTCCCATCGAAGATATTATCAGTGATGAAATTAAGATTACAGCCACAGGCAAGAATAAGGATACTAACATCCATAACAGAATTTTTTTTGTTTTAACAGAATTCCAATTCATTTTCACCCAAGCAGACCAATTATTTAACATCCCGCAAATGAGAACAAGTCCGATTGTAGGTGCATATTGTGGTGAAATAAATGCATTGTTTGTAAACATATATGCCGCTCCCAAAATAATTGTTATTAAAAAGGTAATCACAAAATAAATAGCTATTATGTATCTTTTAAGAAAAGAGTTCTCGGTTTTTGTCTTCATAATCTTGCCCCCTGATTAAAACAATTTTTTGTTGCAAACAATACTGATTATAAAAGGTAACTCATTACAAACAATACTACACTTGGAAAATTTCTATGTCAAGTTTCACTCCTTACCGCACTATTCAGTTGTCAAAGATCATGTATTTCCGTTACTATCTATTCATATCTCGAACTACTTGTTTACCTGAAATATCCACAAATAGCTGTGATTCTTTCTGGCATGCTTTTGCTCATATACCGGTTTTGGTCTTTTTGTATTTATCAGAATGAACAAATCTTCTGCATACATTCCAAGTTCTTTCTCAGCAATATTTTTTATTTCTTCGTGTGTCCAATACTGCTTACCACCGTAAATTTCATCTTGGCACTTACATAAAATATAGCCTTTACTCCTGATTGCTCTTTTTAATTCGCATAGTCCATCCCTGTACATTTGGACAATATCATTATGAGTTGTAAACCTGGTAGTATTGTAGCAGTGTTGCATACCTTTCAGCTCAAGCCTTGCATATGGAGGGTCAATCGCTCCGTGGTCAAAAGAATTATCCTTGTGCGGCAGCTGTCTAAAATCTATGCCCATTTTTATGTCGGTACCAACAATTTCATATTTGCTTTTATCAATGTCTTTCCAAAAAACTCCCCTGCCATATGTAACATCTGCTATTCTGCTACCCTTTTCAAAATATAGGTTAACAGCATTTTTTATTAACCCTGAATTGCATCCGTGATGCACTGTATAAATAATCTTTTCTTCTTCCAAACTTTTCACCTCCTGGTTGGTGCGCAATAGACTTATGATCCGACGCATCTTTCTTATAAAGCGTCGGTTTCCTGTTTTATCATTTCTACATTGGGTTCATAAGCACTAAACCCGTTATAACATTCATTTGCCTGTTTGCACCCGTAAAAGCTGTCATCTTTGTGCCTACAAGTATTACAGCAATGATATAATTTTTCTTGAGCCATTTTTTCAGTCATCCTTCCTGCGGGGGATTTAACGCCCTCGCTCGGTTTTTATTCATTATGCGAAACATTTTTCCTGTTTATCTTTTATATTCTTTCGGAACTGTTCCATCTGTTCTGGTGTATACGCTTTTTTCTTTTCGTCTTGTCCGTCATCTATGAATACCAGTGGTAGTGGCTGCCACGCAATAACCTCGTAACGGTAATTACATGCATCATGCCACGTTGGGATTCCGTTGCCGTCCCATGCAAAGTATAGTATACAGGGCATTTTTGCCCCCTTAACAGTAACTAGATATGGCTTACTTTGTATTGTCGGATTTGGCTCCGGCAACCGCTCATTACATGGAATCCAATCGAATGTAGTATACTGATTTTCTTCATTATCTTTTTGAGCATAACCACAAGTTTTATCCCTGTAGCCTGTAGAAAAGCACTCTCCAGCAATTTTATAGCAACAATTATTTTCCGATAAACATTTCTTATTTTTCATTGATTTACACCTCGCTTCCTTCGCATTAGACTTATTTTATTTTTCAAACTGCTTACCTGCCCTCAAAAACCTGTAACAAACCTTTTTTATACTTTCTGCGGTGTTGTTACCACCCATTTCTTCAGCCACCTGGCTCCATGGTTTGAGGTCTACAAACCTCAGATACATAATAAGCCTTATTTGATAGTCGTGAATACTATCTATATATTGCTGTATTTTCATTTGTTCTTCAAAGAGGCGCTTCTGTTCCTCAACAATCTGCTGCTGCATGTCCACAATGAGCGGGATAATCTCTCCAATAGGGTTCTTTGTCCCAGTCTTACGCGGCATATCTGTCAATATCTGCACTCCAGACTGTAGCCTTTCCTCCAGGTCAACCAAACGCTGAGTGTCCCGGTCAATCAGCTTTTGTATGTAGTACAGTTTAGATAATTCTTTTAAGTCCACCACAACGCCCCCTTTTAAGTATTACTCTATTCTTTTCTTTTGCATTTACTGAAACAGTTTTCTTTCTGTCGCTTGCTTCCAGTATAGTATTTGCAAAATCCGTCCTCGCCCTTCCGAAATCCTGGACATATATCTCCGACTTTCAACAGCTTATTTTCCAATGACTTAGGTTTTCTACCTTTCATGATGGCCTCCTTTTTCTTTTGAAACGTGCTGCATGGTGACAAGTACTGAAATGTGAAATATAGCCGAAACCAGTTACTTTATTTAGATCACCTTCAAATTCACAGCTGATTACCTTTCCATTCGGTGTAACTACCTTACCTGCTGATTTTTCCTTGGCCCAGTATGGAACGAGAGAGGGGTCACATGGCATACTCTTTCCGTTTGACGTTTGTATAAAAACTATGTATTCTCCGCACCCTCTGCATTTTGGTGACATATAATACCTCCTCGCTGATCGTCCTCTATTTGGGATAGCAGAATGGGCGGCTCATTCCAATTAGTCCCTTATGAATATTCAGTTTTAATCTCACCGCTGCCGCCGAGCAGTGGAGCTTTATTTTCATCTGAGCCAGTTCCACAGTCCTTGTTTACCCTTCACCGATATAGGCTCCGGCAGTATTGTCATATTCGCAAATTCCCATGCGAAACGACCTTTTCTCCAATCGCCAAAGATTTGTTCTTGTCGGGATATATATTCCACCTTGTCAAAATCATAGGCAGTATTCGGGCATTTCACGATATGAAGTCCATTGTCCAAAGTGTTATACATCCGATAACAGCCGATAAGCTCAGCAGTAGCGATAACGCATCCATAAGGAAGGGTATCAAAGCTGTATATGTCTGAAAAATCTAAAGCTTCTGCAAACAAGTAAAGCTCTCTGTCAGGATATGTGCCTGTGTTGAACGGCTTTATCGCAGTATGAATTGCTATTGGGCCTCGGTAAGATATTTCCCAACTGCGAGTCTCATATTTCTTTGCTCTGCAGGCTAGAAGGGAAGCCCATGGCTGCCATACAGTTACTGCTTTCATTGAATCAACCACGATTTTTCCTCTCCTCTAAATATAAGAACCTACTATAACAGAATCATCTGAGGCTACCGGTGGTACTAATATCATGTGGACAGGTATCATTTTCTTTATCTCAGCTAATGAATCCGAAAGTACTACCATTCTGGTAGGTTTATTTTTAATATTCCATAGCCGTGCAACATATTTGCCAGGGTAATCCTTTGGACTGTTATAGACTACGATTATAGGCGGGTTCGCTATCGGTGCTAAATTGACGTCTATAAATGTTTCAAGGATTATATCCCCGCTACTGTCATATATATTCACTTTAATACCTCCTCAGCGCGGCGATTCCACCGCTTGATAGTTTCTCCTTTGCTGTGATCATGCCAGGCTGTGCAGTCATTCTGGAATTTCGTCTGACAGCAAGGGCAGGAGATTTCTACAACATAGCTGTTCTCAGTTATAAGAGGATGTTCATTACCGCAGAATGGGCAAGGCTTAAGTTTTGTGTACTCTTCGTAATTAGTACATATTCCCCCGTCCCAAAACGCACAGTCATTATAACAGTTCCAATTATTAACCCCTCTGCCAATATGGCAATTCAATCTTTTCTGTTTATTTGCACTTGTTTCATCAATGACATCTGTCTTAATCATACAAACTCCTGTTCCTGAGTTCCGACCATCACACCGGCTCTCTGCAAAATTCGCCATTTCTTTTGGTGCTGCTTTTTTCTAGCCGACCGGCAACGTTTACATAACCGATCAGATTCTCTTTCGAAGAATGTGGCTCCGCAACGGACACAGTATTGAGGCTTTATTCTCTCAAAGTCAATGCAGTTATCACAATCTTCTTGTCCTGCGGTACATCCCCGTATATCATGCCACTTCATGCACATATGCCGTTGCCAGTATGGCTCATATCCGAGTTGATTTCTGCGGATCAGCAGCAGCTCCATAAGCTTGGTCAAATCCTTCTTGACTGGAACACGCCGCCTAGCTTCAAATGTTGTCAGTTCCGGTTTTCCAGTTCCCCATGCACCATCACCTAACATAGAGCGTACTTTATCAGCGTTTTCAGTGCGGTAGAAGTCGAATACCCGCCCTCGGATTGCCTTTTCCGATTTTTCAAGGACTTCTCCAATTGCTCCATAGCTGTAACCGGCGCGAATCATATCTGCAAGGATTTGGAAATGCTTTTCTTCCCACGATTTATGATTATCCGCTTTGACAGGGCGTTCTTTGAGTTTAAGGTCACATATCCTGCGCTGTATTGCGCCGGCCGATCTCCCCAGTATCTGCGACAGTTCTAAATATCCATATTTGAATTGTTTTAAGTAATCTTTCAGTCGGGCATCTTCCTGGGGACTCCATGGATCCTTTCGATAGTTAGCATTGCATGCGAAATCCTGACGTCGCTGTTCGATCACCCAATCTGGCTCTTTACCCAGGATTAACGGTTCCATTTTTGAAAAATCCAGAAAACCTTTATTTTTCTCAGCCCATTTCCAAAACTCGTCTATGTAAACAACCCGCCAGGTACATTGGCTATTGCGCTTATTGTGGACGGGAAGCCCTCTGTTTTCAACCCAGCTTTTCATCTTGTATGAGTAACTGGTATCGGAACCTGTTACCACTTGGATGAGCTGATTAAGGGTGACGTACTCTCCGCTATCAAGGAAGGGCGGGAGACCCAGGCGCTGCACTCGTATCAATATTGCACTTTTTGTACGGTTAAGCTGTTTGCACAGGCCTGGTACCGATATATACCCCCAATTATCTGAGAGGTAAGCTTCGTCTTCTTTTGTCCACTTACGCCCCATACCCATTTACTTCTCAGCCTCGCTATTCTCAAACAGTTCATGTGTACCGTTCATCAGGGCTTTTTCCTCGTCTGACATTTCATAGCCGAGTTCTTCAAGCAGGGCATAAATCTCATCAAGGACCTCATTTTCAACCTTCTGTGCGTTCCAGTTGTAATAGCTTTCAGTCTCTGAGTCATTTGCCAAGTAGGTAACAAGGAATAAATGCCTCTCAGGCTGTGCTGAAATTCTGTCATAAATAGAAGTTTCAAATGCATCTTCTTCATCATCGTTTCCATCCTCGGGCTGTGTGATGTCAAGCAACTCTGCTAAATCATCTATATCTACGTTGGGGTAGTCAAATATTGTTTTTATGGATTGCTTTATAATGGAGCCGATATTCTTTTTGCATTTAGTATTCGATATATCTTTTGCAAATTTAAGCCTGAGCTGATAGGCTCTCTTTGTAACTTCTTTCAGAGCCACTTTCAGCTCCTCAGTTTTCTTGCGTTTCTCTTCAGTTGCTGTATCTACCACTCTCGGCTGGCCTTTCTTATAGAGAGTATAGTAGTTAACGTAACTTTTGTTGCCGGGCGAGGTATAAAAATATTCTACTGTATCGGCATCTTCGGGTTTTTTGACTTGATTGCCTTGTGATGGATAATAAGTTGTTATGTATTCAAAACCATTGATATTGTCTATTTCAGTTGCAAATTCTTTTAAACTTGCTTCTATCAATGACTTATTTGCATTACACTTTTCATTTTCAATAGCCTGCTGTAATTCCCATTTAAAATTGGAAGTACCTATTTTTTCAAGTACTTTATTCCTCAAAGCGACATCCTGGATTCTTTCCAGTTCAATGAAATCCAATAGCGTAGCTCCACGGTCTACAGCTTCCTTAACCTTTTTGTTGTTCAGTTTTGTAATATTCAATCTACGTCTTACAGTGGTTTCTGAAAACCCTGTTCTTGCTGAAATATCAGTGATTGAATCCCCAAGTTCAAGCAGCATCTGAAATCCTTGGGCCTGCTCCCAAACTGTGAGATCATTACGTTGCATGTTTTCCATAAGCATTGTTTCTTGCTGAGTCTTTTCATCCATATCAGACAAAACACAGGGAAGTTCTGTAAGACCAGCAAGCTTTGCAGCACCTAATCGACGATTGCCGATGACCACATAATATCCCATTTCCTCCTGTGCCTTTGGGTCGTCTGCTCCGACACCCGTAATAATGCTGAACCAAGGAACAACAGTCAGGTTCTGGAATATTCCATTGACCTTAATGCTTTCTGCAAGTTCTGTCAGGTCGCCAAGGTCCCTTCTTGGATTTTTAGGGTGATTATGTAATTTGCTTATCTCAATATTTTGAATCATAGTGGTTTTGCTCCTTTCGATTAGAACAATGTCAATTGTTCATATTTGCCTTTCTTCAGGCTATTCTTATTTTTGGGTGATTCACTCACAATTTCAGGTATTTCATTCACTGTTTTTGCCGTTTCGTTCACACTTTCTGTTATTTTAAACAGTTCTTTGATAGTACGCCGCCAATGCCAGATATCAAGAAAGTAGAAAGGGGTGTACCAGACATTTTGCTCGGACAGTGATTGGGTCGGGGGAGTGGTAAGAGTATTTCCGACGATGATGTACCCGGGACAACCTAATAGGCTGAGCTGAATATAACACATCATAGCGGCGGTGAAGTCGATGTCTTGGGCTACAAATAGGATATGCTGCTGATAGTTTATGCCTTGGCGTTTAGCTTCGTTGGCAAAAGCGATAAGGAGAGCTCCAGCGCCACAGCAGCAGTCATTGACTGATATGTAACCTTTCTTACTGAGTTCGGCTTCAAGATTACCGGTGCTTATCATCGACATTGCTTTGCATACATCGTAAGGTGTAAAGAATTGACCGTTGCGGTCGTTTCCAAGCTCCAGCCTCATGTACAGCTCGCCAAGCAAGTCCTGTTCCTGATTTTCCTCCAAGGCATTTATGACTTCAGCGAGCATTGAGGAAAACTGCTCTAATTCGACAGACGTGTATTTTTTAGAGATATCGGAATAGAGCTTTTCTCGTTCCTCACGCCGTTCAACATCTGCCATCGAAAGTGTGCAGGCTGCCATTGTCACAAAGTCAGACCAGATTATCCATCTGTTGTGTTTCCCGGAGTGAGTTAATCCATCAAAGGTTTTAACTATAGCTTTCTGATGGCCATTTTGTAAACGTGGAGGGTTTGACATTCTATTCACCGCCATTTCTTTCTTGTCCAGATTTAAACTCCTTCCACTTTCTCCTTTCAGCTACTTTATTTAAAGCACTTTGAGCATCATCAAACCTCATGTGATATTGCGTGTTCAAAATACTTTCCCTGAATTCCTTGTAGTCCTCTCCCGGCTTACGTCTGACTATTTTAAAAGTATCATTAGCGGAAATGGGGCACATTACTTTGTATGTGCATCCCCGGTTGTCGATGTAGGCCTTTACAAACCGACATTGGGTATCTGCAGGGTGCAATGTTCCTTTTATACCAGGACATACTGTCTGTGGTGGAAACTTTATATTCGGACACATGCAGCACCGCATTTTTAAATATTCAGGCATTCTCATTACCTCCAACTTCTTTATGAATTAGAGTGGGGATGGAGGGCGATTTTCTCGCCCTCACCCAGCCTCGAATCCACGGCGATATATCCTTTGCAAATCCTCTTCCATCTGCAGCTTATCCATTCGCTTTATGGCCTTGTAGTCCTCACGCTTCATCATCAGAATCATCACCGCCTTCGTCATCATCATCATTCTCAAGGCCATAATCGTCGTCAGTGACGTCGGTGTCATCAGTATTCTCAAGCGGTTCTGGATTGCCAACGTCCTCAGCCTCCAGGTCGTCATCATAGCCTGATGAATCATCCTCACTGGCTTTTGGCAGCTTTTCTCCAGTCAGGAGGCTTTTTTCAATTACCTCCCGGTTAAAGAACTGCAGCCACATAGCGTGCATATTCTTATACAGGTTTTTGATTTTGCTGAAAAGCACATCGCTGATAGCAAACGACTCGGAAATTTTGTAAGTGAGTACACCGTCCTTATACGCAAATACCATGGCTGCATCTGGACTGGATTGTTCCTTTTCCTCACTTTCCAGCAAACTCATTTGTTCAAGTCCATTGACCGGGCGAATGGTGAGGGTAATGGGATAACTGTCGTTTTTGAACCGGAATACCAGCTCATTCTCGTCACATACTCCCTGAAGCTTTTTCTTGTAAGCTTCGTACTTTGCAATTTCACTCATTTTCCTTGCTCCTTTCGATTTTTATATATTTTGTTTCAATGAATGTGAGGCCTATTGCGTAGGCAGCCCATATGTCATCTTTGAAACCGTGAAACCAGTCTGGATTTTTCAGAGTACCTCTGCCACATTTGAAATCATGCTTTGCAAATCGGTCTATAAGTGCTCTGCGGATATTTGGATCTCCAGCTTTACTGTCATGGCAGATATGCATTTTTTCTTCCATGCGGTAAATGAGCTGGGGCTTGGCGTATGTCTTGCGCCTGAATACTTCATAAAACCTACCAATCCAGAAAACTGTGTCCAGTACATCTTTGCCGATTAGATTTCCGTAGCTCTGCATCATTTCGATAGCCGTGCGGTCATCCTCTTCAAACTTCATGGCTCGAATTTCCTTGCGGAGTTCTTCGTTCTTGAGAATTCCAAATGCTAATGGTCTCAGGGTATCAGCATCGATTATGCAATATGCGCTTTTTGTATTGCCCGGGTCTATAGCTATAACTCTCATTTCATGTATCCTCCTGCGTAAGCGCCACCGCCGAACATTACCAGGCCGATGGCCGAATGGATTATACTCTGAGTAAACGCTATGTTGTTATTTTCCATGGCTCCGACCGTTCCTAAAACTAACATGAAGCCCATGAAGCTTATTACTCCACAAATCCTTTGAAAAGTCTTTTTCTTCATTGGTGACCTCCTATTTCTGCCGCCAGCTCGGACCAGTCAATACAATTCCTCTGCACATTTCCATGAGGCGGTCAATAGTTGCCTCGGCTGTTATGCTGTCCTTTGTTGAATGCGGTGTCATCCTCCCGATCAAAGCCTTGTCGTCATAATTGGTGGTGACGATTGTTGGCATATAAGACTCATACCGACCGTTGATAATGTTATAGATTGTCGATACTGCCCATTCGGTGGGAGGCTCTTTGCCCATATCATCTATGACCAGGAGCGGAACTTTTTTGTAGAGATTGAGTACATCGCTTTCCTCGATGTCGCCACGGTCAAAAGTCCTTTTGATACGCGACAGCAAATCAATCATTGTCATACATATTACCGGTGTGCCTTTATGAATAAGCTGATTAGCTATCGCTGCCGCAAGATGTGTTTTACCTGTGCCAGCAGGTCCGGCGATAAATAATCCGTTTCGACCTGGCTCTTTCTTTTTTCTCGGCAGCATTTCATCGAATGTGTCTGCGTAGTATTTTGCTTTTTCAGCAGCGGCTTGATTGTCTTTTGTGATTTCGAAGGTTTTGAATGTACGGCGTAAAAATCGTTCGCTCATGCCTGACTCGCCGATTTTTTTGCGGATTTTCTCCTTTAACAAACGATCATTCTCAGCCTTTTTCTCGGCCTCCTCGGAAGCCTTTTTCTCGGCTGTTTGCTTTTCGTGTGCTGCAATAGCTTCCGAGCAGGTGCATTTTTCTAGGCCTGTGGGAATCCAAAATATCTTTTTTCCTACGGCAAATCCTTTGGTATATCTGGGGTTTCCGCAGTATTCACAGGCGACCGGCTTAGGCGGGTTGAATTTTTCAGCCCTTGGGTCATTACTCAAGATGAAATCTTCACCCTTAGCCAGCTTCACATTATTCTTTAAATCCTGTGAGATGGAAGGATCCATTGTCCGACCCATTATTTTGCCTATTGCCTCCATTTGTCTGCACCCCCTCCAATTCATCATCCCAGCGCCCTTGATTAAGCCAAGTTGCTGGGTTTGGTATATACTGACCATCATCTTTCAGCCATTGTTTTGACTTTTTGGCGGCTTCTACTGCCGATATGATTTTGGCGAACCGCTTCGATGATGGCTTTATCTTATTCCAAGATTTGAGTGCCGCGCCCCTGCCGACCTTTTTCGGATAAGCATTCCAAAATTCATTAAATCGTTGAATTTGAAGATTTTCCTTTTCACTTTCAATATCATTTTCAATATCATCTTCAATTTCATTTTCATATTCAGTATTTTGCTCCGATTTTGCTAAGTCTTTTGCTATATCATTTGCTCCGATTTTGCTTTTTTTACTACCACTGCAAGAAGCCGCTAACGCTCTTTTTTCGCTCAATTCGCCATCCTTAACCATTCGTTTTTGAAATAGAGTGTCACCTTCGATTATCATTACACATTCTTCAATCAATTCCGTCAGAGCAGACTCTATTTCTTCATTTGTAAAAGGCAAAAGCTTGGTCAATTTGTAAGCAAAATTTTTGATTTTGCTCTCATTTTGCTTATCTTTTTGCTTTAGCAAAAGTTTTCCGTACTTATCCGACTTATGTAAAATGCACATTATTTTGATATAGACTCCCTGCGTTGCCGCACAACATGCGTTCAGCTTTTCGTCAGTCAAATAGTCCTGAACATACAGAGGTAAGTACGGCTGGTCTCTAAGTGCCATTGTTTTCATCACCAACTTTCTAAGGGATTAGCTGCCCAGGTGAATGAGCAGCCTTTTCATCAAAACGGTAATTCGTCATCGTCGGATCCATCCAGTTCGGAGTATTCTCCAAGACTGCTTGAACTGCTTTCAGTATCACGATATGCCTGTTTGCTGCCGTCATCCTTCTTACTATCACCGAAGTAAACATTGTCGGCATTTATTTCAGCTACCTTCCGTAGATTGTCGTTCTTATCCGTGTAAGAGCGGATTTGCAGCCTACCATGAACCACTGCCATACGACCTTTTGTGAAATACTTGGAAACGTACTCTGCGGTTTTGCCCCAGGTCACGATGTCAATAAAATCCGTTTCTTTCTCACTGTCTTGTGATGTTCGGTCACGTTCACATGCAATCGTGAATGAGGCTACAGGCACATCTTTTTTCGTATATCGGAGCTCAGGGTCGCGTGTAAGGCGACCCATGACAACAATGTGATTAAGCAATGCCATCACTCCTTTCAGTCAAGTGTACCCTCTGATTTCTTATCAGGCTTAGGTCCGAATAGGATAGAAAGAGCATCACCCATGTTGTACGATTCCTTTGTGAAATAAACTCTGCTGACTATAGCAAGCTGTTCCTCTTTCTTCACCAATTCAGTGAATCTCTCGAGACTGACAGTAACGTGTTCGTGGTCAATACAGATTTCCAACGTTCCAAGACCTTTCTTGTGTTCTTCCTGATTATTTCCTGTGTTTTCCATGCTATGTAGCTCCTCTCAATTTAAATAACTCTTTTGCGGTTGTGGCGAAACGCAAGTCTCATTATTCCATCCCTAAATAGTTCCGGCCAAACTCCCGGATAAATCGCTCTGTGTCCCAGGACTGCTCTCGCATGATCTTTTCCTGAGCCCATTGTTGGATTTTTAACCTAGTTGATGCGTTTTGGTGAGCTGATTCAGAACCGAATATGTGGCAGCGGTTATGACATAAGCGGACTGTCAGGCCATACTTATCAGATTTCTTTCTGCGTGACCCTCCAAAAGCGTGGTGTGTATCCAATGGGTCAGCGGTTCCGTTTCGGCCACATAAAAAGCAATGATTGTCTGTTGCAACTCCCACTATATGCCACCTCCGTTTCCAAGAAATCTATTAAGCTCGTCAGGTGACATCGTTTCGATACCGAGCGATTCTGCCTCCTGAATGAGCTGGTCAATCAACAGACTCATTTGCTTGGTGTCGTAGGTGGAGGAGCCGTAGTACAGGATGACGTTTGTACAGCCAAGAATTTTACTGGGTAATGTTTCTGTTTGCCATCCGGTACCACGGCATTCCCAACCGTCCCGGAGCTTTCGGACGGCTTCATCTTTCACGCAGACCGTCTCAGATACGCCGCCTATACTCCGTATTGCATCCTTATAAACCACGGCTTTGTCGATGGACATTGCAGCTGCAATCTTGTCAATCAGCACCCATGCATAAGCATTTGCGTCCAGAGAGCGTTTTTTTCGGAACTTTTTGATTTCAATATCAATATCTGAATCCTTTAGCTCGTCGAAGGTTTCCCTGAAATCTTTGCGAACGATCACGGTTATGTGCTGCTCACCGTTTCTGCCGAATGTCAAATCTTTAAGCCGTCCTATCATAGTGCCACCCATTTCTCAGCAAATGTCTCTATTAGTCCCTGACGTTTGAGGAATTTGAGGAAGTCCTCAATCACCGGGATAATACTCGGAGTTTCCTCACGACTGTACCCTTCAGGCCACACATTGGTACCATTGCTGACAAGGTACATAAATTCTTTGGCTTCCGGCACAAGCTCAAAGTATGTAGGGTGCTGGGTACTGTCGAGGTACTTGCCAATTTCATAGCTGCCAGAAAACTTTATGTCGAAGATTATCCCGGCTTTTAGAGCGTCCAATCTGCCATGAAGCAGAATAGGGACTCCTGAGACTTCGATTTCACGCCTTGCCTTAAACTGTAGTACACCGTTCTTGATTATCCTGGAGACAGAAGTTGCCGCTTCGTACCAGCCATGTGACGGATCACCGCAACCGCTCATAATATCCGTAACCAAATTCTCAAAGTCGATACCTTTCTGCATAGCTTCGTTGGTCGGTGTTGGTTCTCTTCTCAGAGTTGCAACAAATTCTGCATAGGAATCTCTTTCACTTGTAGCATCCTCATAAGGGTTTTCCTGCATGGCGTACATCCACGAGGAAAGGAGCGAGTGTGTAATAAGGTATCTGTCCATTATCTAGCCTCCTTGTCCTCCAGCGCCGGTACATATTTTTTCTTTGCCTGATCAAATATCAGCTTCAACTCAGCCATCTTAGCTTTGAAATCAGCGCCGATTTCTTTCTCTGATGTGAGAGCGTGCTTGATAGCTTTGATTTTCGGCATTGCTGCATTAGCGGTTTTTGCATCTATGACTGTTTCTGAAATAGCTGCATATTCGGCCATTGCTGCATCGTAAGCAGCTAGTTCCTGTGCCCCATCCTCGACTTCCTTCGCAGCGAGAGTATTGTATTGTTTGAACAACTTTGTAAGGAAGTCGTTTGCATTGGTAGGAGTGAGTTCAGGCACTTTGATGACACCTTTAATTCCCCTGGTTCCTTTGGCAAAATATTTCTCGCAGTTGGAAAATCCGATTGTGCGTTCGTTACCAAATATTTCAACAAAGCCGCCAAGGTCCATAGGTTCCCAAACATTGTTTTTTGTCTGACCTTCAACCTTAATACGGAGGCGGGTGTTGTCGCCATCCTTCTCCTCGATGGCGTGGAATATAACAATGATGTGCTTTTTTAACTCATAGAAGCAGTAATCCATGAGCCGGACAAACTCTCTACCGACTGCACCATACCCCTGTAGGGACAAGCTGCCGTCCCGTTTACCATTCTTGATATCCTTCTTCATAGCCCAAAGTCCCATTAGTGAAATGAGCTTCCCACCTGTATCAAACACAAGACTATCAAAGTCCTTTGTGTTTTCAGGTGTGAGGTCTTCAAGAATTTCATCGTAAGTCTGTGGCTGGATATAGGGTTTGCGATACCTAGGTTCAATACGGTCGATACCAAAATCGACGTCGATATGAAGTGGATTTGGTGCAGAGAGCGCTAGAGTGGATTTGCCGATACCAGGATAACCGGCTATAAGGATACGGATTTTCTTTTTGCCCTCGGAAATTTCATTTGGATTTCTAATCATGTGGTTTTGCTCCTTTCGGTTATTGAATTATTTGTAGAGGCGGTTTTACGCCTGATGTACTGCCGTACTCTGTGGGTGAGCCATGCTTGCATTGTGTCAAAGCCCTCGGCCTTAACAAATTCTTTCAGCGCCTTATACTCGTCATCTTCAAGACGACAGGATATCCGGCAGGTGAGGCGGTGACCATCGTTCTTATCCTTAGTCGCCTTTGAGCTGTCATCCTGGGGAGTCTGAATAGCTGATTTATCTTCCGACAGCTTATCAGGGGCGAATTTCATCAACAGCGCATTCATTGCGTCATTTCTAAGCTGAATACCGTACTCATTCCCACGCTCACATTTACTTTGCATGGTTTTGTCGTACTTAGGGTATAGCTTCTGGACAACAGACACTATCTCTTTGGCAGGGAG
The DNA here is from genome assembly GCA_029266335.1 of Eubacterium sp. Lineage (GTDB taxonomy): Bacteria > Bacillota > Clostridia > Acetivibrionales > DSM-1351 > Ruminiclostridium. The sequence continues at coordinate 46,127 of JAQSXC010000007.1, forward strand.
TTGGCGGCTTGTCCGTAGTTCTCTCAAATCAGCGTCCATCTGCATGGCCCCCTTGCTTGACAGCTCTTTTGGGAGCTGATAGACTTAATGTAGTGGTTTTGCTTGGAGGCTGTTCCCGTTGCTGCGGGGCAGCCTCTTTCTTAGCACAATCGCAAGTCTCGTTAGGATCTAAGTTCGCACCACAATAGATACAAGTCCTATAAATCATGTCTATATTCCTCCCGTTGTGTCATCCTTTAGTCCAAAGTAGTCAAGCCAGAACTGTTCTTTCCTTTCGGCACATGGCCTATCCTCTTGGTAATTAACCATATGTTCTAGGACCTCTTTGCCACATTGAGGGCAATATGCTTGATTAAGTAGAGGCACCAGGATTATGCCATCGTCAAAACTAAAATGAGTATTACAATTGTCACACCGTGGCATCAGGTTCTTTGAATAATTAATAAGTTCAGCACATGTAATGTTTAGCCAGCCTATTCCGTTCTCTTTTCTCAAAAATTCAGCCATATCAATCACCTACACTTTCGTGAGCTGCCGCCATAATGCCGGTGCCATAGTGGCAATCCGGAATCCGGTGGCTTCAAGCTCGGTAGCTCGGTCATAGCTGGTTACATCCTGACTGTGACGGGTAACGGCGTTAGCTAGGCCGTAGAGGGAGAGATCGCCTCCTGATATCAAGTGGCCTAAAATGCCTTCGCTTTCATTTTGGGTTATGCTGTATTCTTTTGATGTGAGTTCAACCACCTTCGGAACGAAAGGAGGATCGATTTTTGCTTGGGTGCTTTCCCTGAGACGTTCAACTATTTGGGAAAAACGTGCCTGGTCTACGGCTGCATTAACAGCGTCCTCAACCTTCATTAGAAATGCACGGTCATCAGCCTCAATAGTTTCATCACGAAAGATATTGAAATTGTCATCACTCTCGTTGGAACGTCCAACATGATACTTCCTGACTGCGCCATCCTCAGCAATCATGCCATTTGTGCAGACTAATCTGAATATAAGAGGTTTGATTGCAACACTACCGTGGCCAACCTCTGAATTAGATATAACAATGCCTGCTTGTACAATATCACCTTTGGTAACCTCGGCAGTAATGCGAGGATTGACGACTTTAATGTACATGCGACTATCGGTCAGCTCGCAGCTTTCCACATTAGCACCGTCCATATTGCCTATAATCGGTAAAACTGTTTGAGCGACCTCGAAATTGTCAATCCTACGGTAACGGTCACTCAAGAATGCTCTTGCTGTACCATCGAGAGTGCGAAGCATGCGTCGTGTGTTAGGCTCCTTATCAAACCAACTGTTGACGTTGCTTGACAGGAGAGAAGGATTCTCACTCCTCATGCGGTCATAATACTGCGCAGGTATTTTTAGGTGCTGGCCGAATTGCCTGTGAGCTATGTCGTTAATACCGAATATGTCCCGGTCACCAGCATTCAATTTGAAGCCGGATTCGTCTGCATCCATACGCAGCGAGCCAGTGTCGACAATTAGGTCTCGTTTCGCCTTTGCCTGGCGGTCGAGCTCAATAGCCATTTCTTGCAATGTTCTTCCTGTTTTCATGTGTTTGCTCCTTTCAGTGCAGCTCTCTTGGCTGCAATTCTTGCGTCCAGTATTTCTTTGCCTCCCGGCTGCCGGAGGAAGTCTTTGACACAATCCAGTACCGTTGCGGCGAGGTCATCGCTCACATGCTTCGGGATAGCCGAAAAATCAATCTGAATGTTGTTGGTCAGCTCGCCCTCATCAGGAGGACAGTAATTAGCCGCTCGCCGTGCTCTTTCCATAATAATCACTCCTTTCAAAATTAGGCGCATATATGCGACTATTGAACCAAAAAAATTTCTATTGCCTCTTCTTTGGTCAGAACTAGGGCATCGCATATTTTGTGCATATCTCCGATACGGAGCTTTCCATCTTTAAGCCTACGATAGAAGGTGCTTCTATCTATGCCTATTTCATCGGCAACAGCCTCTTTTGTGGTCTCACGTTCTACGATTTTCCCATTTAATTTGTTGGTATCCATGTGATACATTACTTTACCCCCTTTGATGATATTTGCAGGTATTTGTCGCATAAATGCTACTTTGTGTTTTAAGAATACTCTTTGTCGATGCCATTGTCAATAAAAAAGTCGCATAAATGAACATCTTTTTTGTTGCAATATTGCGACACTAATGTTATACTAAGTGGCGGAGGTGTTATCATGACTACTGGAGAGCGTATTCGTGCTCGTAGGAAAGAAATCAACGTTTCGCCCGACGAGCTAGCTGATAAAATTGGAGTATCACGGTCAACCATATTTAGATGGGAGAATGGATTTATTGAGAAAATGCCAGTAGATAAGCTGGTACCGATTGCTAGAGTATTACAAACTACCGTAGGTTACCTAATGGGATGGGAAGACGAGGAACAAACACCCGCCTCCGGCGCCGAAGACGGGTATGAAAGTGAAGCTAAACGTTTTTTTGAAGCTCTTCCTGAGAATCGTAAACTTGAGGCTTTAAATTATCTTCGGTATCTTGCAGCGAATCCAGACAAGCAATGAATTTCTGCTTTTCATCTTGCGTAAGTTGGCAAAAGAGCCCTCTTATATCCATCCATGTCAGTGTAACCATATGTAACAACTCCTTTTGTTGTGAGATACCTGTCGACATTATGTTAATTATAACGGATTCCGTTATTTTAAAAAAGAGTAAAACTGGCTAAATTTGTTAGTATTGATTAAGAATAGGTTTTTTATATATTGTATGGCATTAAACAATATGAGTATGGTCAGGAGGAGATATTCATGGCCGAGGTTAACATCACATTACATTGTATGAATGGATTTACGTTATTCACAAAAGGCGAAAATCTAATTGTTACAACGAAGCGTGCAGAAGAAATATTTCCAATATCTAAAATTCAATCTTTTATTCTCAAAGAACCGAGGACACTAAGCCCTGGAAGCATATTATTCCGCACAGCTCAATCATCATCGGCAGGTATTAATATAGGCTTTGGAATAGGTGTAGCTCTTGGAGCAGAAAAGACATTTTTCTTTCAAAAGTCAGATTTTGAGACTGCAAAGAACCTGCGTGATTATATTTCCGATTATGGCAAAAAGTCTTCCGGAGAAGTGACAAATGGTAAAACAGTTGTATCTGTAGTTGATGAAATTCGTGGACTAAGGGACTTGCTTGATGAAGGAATACTCACTCAGGATGAATTCGATGCAAAGAAAAAACAACTTTTAAGCTTGTAAGAGAGTGACACCAATGATAGAAATCATTTAAATTACTCTTCTTACACAAAAGACACAGAAATAATCAGTGGAATCATTTACAATTGTCCATTGTACTTATATTAACTTTACAAGGGCTACTTGTTTCTGCAAAATAATTGCATGTTTATATGACAAGCAACATTATGATGAGAGGAGTGATGCCGGTGGCCAGAAAAGCTATGTTTGATAGAAAGACGTCTGCGATTGCCGTCATCTATGCCCGGTATAGTAGCCATTCGCAAAAGGATGTCAGTATAGAGCAGCAAGTTGAGGAATGCCAGGCATATGCTGACGTAAACAATATGAAGGTCATTGCTGTTTATGCCGACCGTCATCTTACGGGAAAAACGGATAAGCGTCCGGATTTTCAAAGAATGATGAGGCATGCGGAAAAGAAACAGTTTCAGGTTATTATATCGTATAAATCAAACCGTATGGCTCGTAACATGCTTCAGGCTTTACAATATGAAGAAAAATTATCTAAGTTTGAAATCAGAGTCGTTTATGCAAAAGAGGAGTTTGGCGATAATGCTGCAGGTAGGTTTGCCCTTCGTACCATGATGAACGTTAACCAGTTCTATAGTGAGAATATGGCTGAGGATGTCATGAGGGGAATGCTCGACAATGCGGAAAATTGCCTCATTACGAACGGCTGTCTGCCCCTAGGTTATAAAAAGGGGGATGATGGAAGGTATGCTATTGATGAGCCTGCAGCTGAAATAGTCAGGGAGATATTTACCCAAGTAGCATGCGGAGAGCCATTTATGGATATTGCTTCTGACTTGAATACTCGCAATATTAAAACTAGCAAAGGAAATGTATGGAACAAAAACAGCTTTCATTCAATTCTGACCAACGAGCGTTATACAGGAGTTTATATATACGATGAAGTACGAGTTGATGGAGGTGTCCCTCAGATCATCGACAAGGAGCTATTTTTCAGAGTGCAGGAGGTATTGAAAATGAAAAAGAACCCTCAAGGCCGTCACCGAATAAATGGCGATTACTTGCTCACTGGCAAGCTATATTGTGGCCATTGCAAAAGTCATATTGTTGGCGTATCAGGCACAGGCAAATCTGGCAATCTTCATCATTATTATGCATGTATGGGTAAGCGCCTTGGAAAGGTATGTAAGAAGTCACCGGTACGTCGTGATTGGATAGAACAGGAGGTCGCTAAAGCCATCAAACAGTATATAATCCGTGATGATGTACTTAACTGGATAGCCGATACTGTAACTGAATACGGTAGGAAGAATAAGGATAACTCTCAGACCTCTTTGTTGGAAAACCAACTTGCCGAGAATAAAAAGGCTACAAAGAATTTGCTTTCTGCTATAGAACAAGGAATTGTAACGGAAACGACCAAAAGCAGACTTCTGGAGCTTGAAGCCGAGCAATCCAAAATCATAGGCCTTCTTGCAATCGAAAAATCAGAAATTCCAGAGATAAAAAGAGAGCATATTGTGGCTTGGTTGGAAAGTTTCAAGGATGGAGATATTGAGGATAAAAAGTTTCAGTCAAAGTTATTTGACACATTCCTCACTGCTGTTTATATTTACGATAATGATTTACGGATAGTATTCAATTTTACTGGAAAGAAAAATACAATTGAAATTCCATTAAAGGCGGAAATTATTGATAATATTAAGATTTCGGGTACGGCTGATAGTTCGTATAAATTCTCCTATGGGTCACCAAAAGAGAGCCATACGAACACAGCGGCAACCATTTATATGGTAAGCAATGTGTTCGTTTTGGTTTCACCACTAATTAGAAAATGAAAATAGAGGTTACCTTAATGATTGAATAGTTTTAGGGTAGCCTCTTTTTTTAATCATGTTATAACTAAATGTGTTATTTTATAACAAAATCCAGTCGAAATCCTTAGTTGCTGTTAGAATTTAACGCAAAGGGGATGGCTTATGATTAGGATTTTACTGTCCACAAGGCTTGGCGAGCGTAGGTGGACTCAAGCGGATCTGGCAAGGAAAACAGGCATACGACCCTCGACAATCAGTGATATATACAATGAGATGGTGGAACGGATCAATCTGGAGCACCTCGACCTGATATGTGATGCTCTGGGATGTGATATCAATGATATAATCGTTCGGATACCGAATAAAAAATCAAAAACAGATTCGTATAACAATAACAAGAAAAAGGAGTAGCCTACTCTAACAGGAAAAAAGCCCGAGTTTTACCCGGGTCTTTTTTTATATAAAAATTAAAGGTCCCTCTCTCCCGGAAGACCGAGAAAGAGGGATCTTATATAAAAGTAAATAATATTAATTATAACATTCCTGTCTCGTGACGCTTTTAGAAAATAATCAGCCATAACTGACACTCCTAGTATTTTCTATTGTAATTATTATACTAAAGCCATAAAATAAAATAAACATATGTTCGATTTTTAAGGAGTGAAATTTATGCCATTTGGCCATGAGCAGAAGGAATGGGCTGAAAGAAAAGAGCATGACATATACGAACAGAAGACTCAATTCAATGAGTTTATTACTGTTAAAGCTATGATGCGAAAAGATGGAAATGTTATTCCTACTACTTTTACATGGGAAGATCAAGAGATTAAAATTGAAAAGGTATTAAAGGTCCAACAAGGATCCTCTCTTAAGGAAACTGGTATTGCTGGAACACGATTTTTATGTCAGGCTATGAACAGACGGTTTTACTTATACTATACCGGAAGGCAATGGTATATAGATTTGTAAGTCGTGACTCAAGCAGATTGCGATCATAAAAAATCTGCATACTCTTGTAAATGTGCAGCTATTGCAACACGGTCGAGTAAATCTGCTAGTACTCTAATAGCTAACCCGTTTTGAATTTATCGATTACCTCTTGTTTTATTATAGCCTTTGTTGTACGAGTTATATACTGTGATTGTGTTTCGCTCTAAATCATTTAATGAATCAAACCCACTATTTTCTAATGCAATCATTTTAATGGTAAAATCATCGCCATATTTGTAATCCGCATAAACATCCCCATTGCCCTTACCTGTAAAATGGTTGTTAACTCGATTCAGTACTTGCTGTCCTTGCCCAACATAATACAAATTTTTCGTCTCATTTAAGAGAATGTAGACACCTGCGAAATTATACTTGGAAGCATATTGGGGGCTACCTTTTCCGCCAAAACTCTTAGTCCTCATTCCAAAAAATTCTTCAGGTGTCATCTCTAAAGTGTTATTAGCTAACCGGGTAACTTGACTCCGAATTTTCTCTTTCTGATATACTTGAAAGATGAAAATACATATGATTATTAAGATTAACAATGCAAAAATATATATAAAATTCTCTGGGTTTACCATATTTTTCATCCCCCAATCAATTATCCATTTTGTTTATTTCCAATATATACAAACAATTCTATCATATTAAAGAGCAATTGTTAACGGCGCAAGCAAATTCCGGCAATTTGTATAAGAGTATAATGTATGTTTTTTTCGCGATATGTATTATAATTATGGTAAAAATATGTAAATACTGGAGGTTTTATGGAGTATTTAGATTTAAATTTTAATGATCATGATTTTCTCAATAGAAAAACATTTGTTACTAACATTATGAGAGTAATAGAAGGGTGGAATCCTAAAAGTCAAGAAAATAAATCCATAGTTTTTTCTCTCGATTCTTCATGGGGATCAGGAAAAAGTTATCTACTAAATATGTGGAGAAATTGGATACTAACTGATTATGAAAATAAAAATTATGCGGTAGCGTACTATAATGCCTGGGAGAATGATGATTTTAATAGTTCATTTACTCCTCTTGTTTATTCATTACAAGACATAAAAATTAATGACTCTAATGAAACAGTTTTCAAAAACTTTGAAGAGAGATCCAAAGCATTTCTTAAATCATGTGCAATCGCATTGGTAAAAGATGGTATAAAAAAAGTTTTTGGTGATGAAACAGCAAATCTAATTGACAAAGGCATTGATGCAGCTTCTCAAAAGAAAGTGGAAGATTATTTTGATAGTTTTAGATCGTTTAATGATCAGAAAGAAAAGTTTACTGAAGCATTAAGAAATTTAATCCCTGAGGATGGGAAACTTATAATTTTTATAGATGAGTTA
>JAQSXC010000121.1 GCA_029266335.1 Eubacterium sp.
GGAGTACGGCTGCCTGACATGCAATTTGGTTATTCGCCTGGACAGGTATTAAATATTGTCGATAGTCTGGGTACTGAAGGAAGATTGTTTTATCTTAGATTCTTAATATTTGATTTTATTTTTATAGTAAGTTTTGCATTTTCCCAGACCGAAGTCCTGAAAATAATCATGGGTAAGGTATTGCTAAAAAGTAAATGGAGCTATTTACTGATCCTGCCTCTTTTACGGGGTTTCTTTGATACTGTGGAAAACCTATTGATTATTGTAATATTGGCCAACTACCCGGTTCAATTGGCAGGTATCGCAAGATTGGCCGGAATAGCCACTGCACTGAAGTTTGTTGCTTTGTGGTTGTGGGTGGTTGCGGCGGTTATTTTATTTGGTGTAAGGAAAACCGGATTTAAGGATAAAATAAAAAATCTTGGATAAAAGCTTTTTTTTATATGGATTTAAGGTTAGTATAGTTAGAGATAACAATACGATTGAGAAGGTACAATAAAATGAATTATACTGTAAGAACTCTTGAATTAAACGAATTAGTGGATATTTATAACCGTATTACGCAGGATTTTGCCGAGGGTGAATATCCGCCTTTCGATAAGCTTTATTATCAGCTGGAAAACAAAATTCAAAAGGGGTGGGTACTGGTTTGTGACGGTGTTGATGTAGCATACTCCATTTGCGCTGAAGGAGAAGAAAACAACTGTGTACTCATAAGCTTCATAGCAGTATACCGGGAATACAGAGGAAAAGGCTTTGGAACGGCTTTTATTGAAAAACTGGCAAACTGGTATTCTGACTCAAACGGCATAATAGTTGAGGTTGAAAAGGTGGAGGATGCTGGAGATGACGAAGATAGACGCACACGTGAAAAGAGGATAGAGTTTTATAAAAAGTCTGGATTCCGCCTTGTTACGGGAATAAGTTACTCTATTTGGCATGTTCCCATGCATTTGATGGTTTTACCCTGTAAGGCTCCATTGGAAAAGATTAATGAGGACATAGGCAATATAATTTATGATATTTATTTTGCTCTACTGGGGAAACAGTATATCCACAAAATGGAATTTGAAAAAATCCTGTAAAAAGCAGACGCCCACTCAGAAATCATACTTGACAGATGGGCGTCAGAGCCTGTTTAAGCTCTAATTGCACGTTGTTTTTGCGTAATACGACATGTGCTGGCAGATAGTAAACAGGCTGTTAATTTATTTCCCCAAAATACTATTAAGTAATTTCTTCAGGAAGGACTTTTTAGGTGCCGGAGCTTGAGCCGCAGAGGTCTGAGGAGCTTGAGCATTCACACCGGTATTTTTTCTGGCGGCATAATCCCTTCTGTCAAAGTGAGCTTTTCCTGTATTTTGTTTATGTTGACCCTCAACCCTGCTATGGGCTTGTTCCTGATTACGTGAAATTTCTTTATTGGAGTCGGAAGCTTTTTGTGCAAATCGGTCCTTTTTGTTTTGAGTGTTCTGAACATATTTCTGTTCAGCAGCAGCTTTGTTTGATGACCGGTTATTTTGATCAACAGACGGTTTGCGTTCCGGACGCCCGGTTTTATTATGCCTGGGCTGCTTTTCCTCTTTTGGCTTCTCACCGGATTTAGCTGCTTTTGAATGAGAAGAACTCTTCCGATTCCCCTTTTCTGCCGACGCTGAAGCATTACGCGGAGCTTTTGCCGGTTTGGTTTTTAGCGCATTGGCTTCGAGCCATGAAACTGCAGCCGCCTTCCGTTGGTTGACTACTTCTTCTGTAGGAAGATCAGTTTCAGGTATCATAGCCCCAATGTGTTCTTCTATTTCATAAAGACTCATGATGTCATCACCTGTAACAAGTGAAATGGCTTTTCCGCCGTTTCCGGCTCTTCCGGTACGGCCTATCCTGTGTACATAACTGTCTTTTTCAACCGGAACATCATAGTTGATAACCAGAGAGAGATTATCTATGTGTATACCCCTGGCAGCAACATCAGTTGCTACAAGAATATGAAATTCACCTTGTTTGAACTGCTGGATGGTTTTAGTTCTCTTGCCCTGAGGGATATCACCATGGAGAGCTTCTGAGGCATATCCCTGCCTGGTCAGAAAGTTTTGAACATGATCGACAGCCATTCTTGTATTACAGAAAATCATACAGCTTTCAGGCTGCTCAACAAGGAGCAGGCGATTTAACTGTGTTCTTTTTTCATTAGGCTGCACACGGTAATATTCCTGCAAAATGGTGTCTACTGTTTTAGTCTGTGACTCTATTTCAATAGTTTCGGGATTTTTCATGTAATCACTGCAGATTCTTCTGATTTCGGTCGGCATTGTAGCAGAAAAAAGAAGTGTTACCCTGTTCTTCGGCAAAGCTCTTATAATTCTTACCACCTGATCCAGAAAGCCCATATCCAGCATTCTGTCAGCTTCATCCAACACTAAAAATCGAATATTCTTTGTTACCAGGTTTCCATGGGAAATGTGGTCAAATACTCTGCCCGGAGTACCTGTAACGATGGTAACACCTTTTTTCAGTACCTGGACTTCGGTAGTTATATTATGTTGTCCATATACTGCGATAGTCCGATGAGCCAGATGTTTACCCATCCTCTTGATGTCACTGTCCACCTGAACAGCAAGTTCACGGACCGGTGTCAATATGAGGCCTTGCGGTCCTTCCGCAGCAGGATCGATCATTTGCAGCATTGAAACACCAAATACTGCTGTTTTTCCGCTGCCTGTCTTTGACATTACTATAAGATCTTTTTTGTCCATAACATGGGGTATTGCTCTGCTCTGCACCTCGGTGGGTGTTTGAAAACCCATCTCTTCAAGTGCTTTTAAAATTGGTTCTGAAATTCCTAAATTATTAAAACTGTTTTCCATAATATCTTCTTTCGTTTTTGAGAATGCTTAGATTATATCATTATATTGCAAATTTTTCTAGGAGTATAGGAATTTATAACTTCCAATATGAGGATAAGTACTGTTCAAACTGAGTTTTAAGCAGTACATTTAAGAATTCCAATTGGGTAAATTTCTGCGGGCGGATTGGAAAAAGGAATCCCATTATGGGGCCAAAATGCAAAAGTTTACTTAGGATAAATATAAAAGTTTTAAGTAAAATCATAATGCTATCCGTATATTATAATATGATACCCTCTATTAACAATGTACAATAAACAACAAAGAAAAGTGGCAAAATAGCCGGCGTGAGGCGTGTTGTACATTGTCAATAGAGGGTACAATACGTTTGAAGAACAGGAGAAATGGTATGATTATAACCACAACACCTTCGGTAGAGGGCAGAAAAGTAATTGATTACAAAGGAATAGTTTTCGGAGAGGTTATTTCAGGGGTTGACTTTATAAAGGATTTTGCAGCGGGACTTACAAATTTTTTTGGAGGCAGATCCAATTCCTATGAAGGCGAGCTGATACAGGCAAGAGAAAATGCAATCGCAGAGATGACAAGAAGGGCTGAAAGTATGGGTGCCAACGCTATTGTTGGTGTCGACATTGACTATGAAGTATTGGGTCAGGGAAATAACATGCTTATGGTTACCGCATCAGGTACAGCTGTTCTTATTGATTAGTATTTTTTGTCTTAGACACAGAGTTATGCCCCAGGCTTCTCAATCCCCTGTACGATTGAGAAGCCTGTTTTTTTTATGTACCATAGCTGCCGGCCGGCTTTTTTGCTTTAAGAACTGAAGCCGTCTTCAGCATAATATTTTTTCATATTTGATAGCTAGTTTACAAAATTGTTCATTCAAAGTTAATTTTGAGTACACACCGAGTACACACCTCCCCAATATAATCTGCTTATAAAATATAAAAACAATTTTACGGAGGTAGTAAAGTATGAAAAAAACTGTTATTTTATCCCTTGTGGCTGCACTTTCCCTGACGTCATCATCAGTAGTTGCACAGGCAAAGCCTTTAGAGCCTGCTGATAATCAGACTGTTAATGTGCAGGCTGTCAAAGCTGATTCCGTGCCGGTACTGTATAGTGTGAAGCTGCTGCCAACTGAAATTACGGGTGTAATTGAAGATATTTCGGAGCTTGAAATGAAAGTAAAGGTGAAAGCCGGAGAGATTTATGTTGTGCCGCTCGGATTGTTCTCAAAGCAGGAAGACTTCAAAGCTCTTGGTCTTGCAAAGGGAGTTGAAGTTACCCTTAAAAGCTTGAAGCCTGATATAAGTGGAACAAGTGAGCTGAAAACTTCTGCAGGCCTGGCGCTGGAGATTGAAGGTAAAGATATCAAATCCACAGATATTATCGAATCCACAGATGCTGCCCAAGCGGTGGTTGCCATCGAAGCGGCAGGTGTCGTGGATATGGGTAAGCTTGTAAAAGTATTTCCCGAGCCGGAAGACGGACAAAAGCTTGAGGGAGGGAATGTAATTTTTTCCGTTGAAAGCGCAGATGGTAAAGAACCTGAATTAAAGAAAATAACCATCGGTGAGGGCGAACAGTTCTTTGTTGCTACTGAAATCACAGCCAACGGAAAGACTGCCAAACTAGAAAAATCAAATACAGTCATGATCACAAAAAATATTATTAGTGCAATGCCCGCAGAACTTTCAGGAACTGTTCAAAGTATAGACGGCACTGAAATGGTTGTAAAAACCAAGGATGAAAAGGTATATACAATACCACTTGCTGAGTTCATTAAAAAGGATGAATTCAAAGGACTGGATATTAAAAGCGGCACCGAAGTGATATTAAAGAGTTCACCGTTGAAAAAAGTTGTTACAATAACCGGAAGCATTACAGAGCCATCAATAAAAACAGCAGGTTCCGGTGAGGAGAAAATTATAGTTTCAAAATCAGAAATAAAAGATTTTCCAGAGGGAAAGCTCATGTTTATTGCTGATGAAATTACCGCCAACGGTAAAACTGTAAAATTATCAAAGTAAAAACAGAGCAAGTAACAAAACCTGAAAATTCTTAAATACCTGCTTGCATTATACTGTAATGTAAGCAGGTATTGGTCTTGTTTGGATATTGTTTGTTACTTGGGTTAAAAGTGAGGATTTTCATACATGGATAAGAAAATACTTCTTGTTGAAGATGACGAAAGAATAAGGGAAATAGTAGTTGATTATTTTTTCAAGGAAGGTTTTACAATAATTCAGACCGAGGACGGGAAAGAGGCATTGGAGCTTTTTGAGACCAACAGCATAGATCTTATAATTCTTGATATCATGATACCTGAAATAGATGGATGGTCGGTTTGCAAGAGACTCCGGAGAATTTCTGATGTCCCGGTTATCATGCTCACAGCAAGGGCAGATGAAGAGGACAAGCTTATGGGCTATGAGCTGGGAGCTGATGATTATGTAACCAAACCCTTCAGTCCAAGGGTATTGGTCGCAAAGTCAAAAATGCTGCTTAAACGTGCGGAGGGAACTGTCGGAAAAACTGATGGAACCATAACCTTGAACGGTATCGAGGTAAATAAACTGTCCAGAACTGTCAGAATAGACAATAAATCAATTGAACTGGCATATAAGGAGTATGAGCTTTTGCTTTTTTTCATGGAGAACAGGGATATTGTGCTGGGACGGGAAGTCATACTTTCAAAAGTATGGGGCTTTGACTATTATGGAGATCTGCGTACTGTAGATACTCATGTTAAAAAGTTGAGGAGTAAATTAATGGACAAGGCTTCCTGTATAGCTACAGTTATAGGATTTGGTTACAGATTTGAGGTGAATAAATCATGAGAAGAAGTGTCGTGATCAAGCTTTTTCTAATAATTGTACTTTTTATGACTTTTTGTTTTGGAAGTTTTATTGCCGGACAGACGTTGTTTTTTGAAAAAATGTATCTGAATACGAAAATTTCCAATCTGGAAAAAGCACTTAACAGTTTCGGTAATGCATATACCAATGAGAAGTGGGACAATAAGGCAATAACCCAGAAAATAAACGAATTTACAAATGAAAACAATGCACAGATAGCCATTCTGGACAAGGATGGAATGACAAAGTATATGCCCTCTTTTTCCATAGTAATGGAGACTGATGAAAAAAAGAAGCTTGAAATACCTCTAAATAGTATTGCATTCCTTGAAGATTTTCAGAAGCTTGAGCTTTCAGTGGGATCTCAAATTGAAGTGGATGGCTATTTTTCTGATGACCTTGAAAAGTTTATGTCTGTTTCAGGAATAAAAAAAGACGGCAAGTCCTGGACAAACTCAAACATAAAGCTTGTTTCAGCTAAAGCAGCTGTGCAAGGCAGCCCGGTTATTATCAAGAATAGTTTTAAGGTGCAAAAAAGCAATAGCACTACTGCCGCAGGGGATGTTACTGTTACTTCAGCAACAGGCCCGGTTACTGCAATTAAAGATATTATCAATATTGAAACCATCAACCCTGAAAAAATAACAGGTAAAATTGTATTGCTGAATCTACCCGATCAGATACAGCAAATTGCCAATTATAACAGTGGTCTGCTGTGGTCTGCAATAGATTACTGGAATCAATTGATGATGGTTAACAAAACCGGTATGGGACCAGGTAAAACAGCCAGCTTTCATTATTCAGACATTAATAATGGTATGGATAATATTGCTTTTGTAAAGCCGGTTCTGAAAAACAATCAGATTTCGGAATATGTTTTTGCCATCTCATCCCTACAGCCGGTGGGTGAAGCAGTAGAAGCCATGAAGGCTTACTATGGGTATGTATTTTTTATAGTTGTTTTACTTATGTTGATAATGGCATTTATTTTTTCAAGAAGCATCTCAAAGCCATTATTAAAAATGAATACGGTGGCACAAAAAATGGCGGATTTGGATTTTACCGAAGAATGTCCGGTTAAGTCAAAAGATGAGCTGGGCAATCTGGCATTAAGTCTGAACAGTCTTTCAAAAAACCTCAGCCTTAGTCTTGGTGACTTAAAAGCTGCTAATAAACAGCTGAAGCTGGACATAGAGAAAGAGAGAAGTCTGGAAAATATGAGAAAGGAATTTGTCTCAAGTGTTTCCCATGAATTCAAGACTCCATTGGGAATAATCAAAGGCTTTGCAGAGGGATTTAAAGACAATATTGCTGAAGAAAAAAAGGATTATTATATAGATGTAATACTGGATGAAGTTGAAAAAATGGATGAGCTGGTCATGGACCTTTTGGACCTGGCAAAGCTTGAATCCAAAGCTTATGAATTGAATAAGGAGGAGTTCTCCATAGCAGACCTTGTAGATGAGGTTGAAGCCAGGCTTGATAAAAGTATGACAGAAAAGAACATATCTCTGATAATTGACCACGGAGATAAAAGCTTTCAGGTGTATGCCGACAGACGAAGAATTGAACAGGTAATTACAAATATACTGGGCAATGCCATAAGACATACCATGAACAGCGGAAGTATTAAAGTATTAACTGAAAAGATAGAAAATAAACTTTGGATCAATATTGAGAACAGCGGTGAACAAATTGCTGAAGCAGATCTACAAAAAATATGGGAGAGGTTTTATAGAGTTGAAAAATCAAGAGGAAGGAAAGCAGGGGGAACGGGATTGGGATTATCAATTGTAAAAAATATTCTCGAACTGCACGGCAGTGAGTATGGAGTAAAAAATACAACTGACGGGGTCAGCTTTTATTTTTCTTTATAATAGCTTGACTGACACAGTAAGCTGGCATTCAACAAAAAACTGCTTCCCCAAAATGTAGTTGCTGTAAAAGTGTATATTTATTGTAAATTTAGAAAATCATAAATAAAAAGAGCATCTGATCTGGTTGACAGGGTGATGCTCTTTATTATTGTGTTAACCTGAATTTCTTTATTTATCTTATACTACGAAGCGGAGGCTGTTTAAATATGGTACCTCAGAGGAAGTCAAGGGCAAGGAAGTGGATTATACTACTGGTACTGTTGGTGGTAACAGTTGCTGTTGTATTTTATTTTGTAAACAGGAACCCCAAAATTTATGAGAGCGTCAAGGCAAAGACTGCTGATATTACCACCTACACTTCTTTTAGCGGCAATATAGAGTCAAAGAACAGGCAATCCATTATAACCGAAACGGTTATACAGGTATCGGATATATATGTGGCAGAAGGACAGTCGGTAAAGGAAGGAGACATACTTCTTAAAACTTCAACCGGCAGCGAAATACTGGCAGATATAGATGGTGAAGCAGCCAATATCAATGTTGAAGAGAACGCAGTGATTATGGCCGGTACAAAGTTGATGGACATAGTGGATTATAACAAGCTGCAGATTAATGTCCGTGTGGATGAATATGATATAGGCGCCCTGAAAAAAGGCAAGGAAGCCGAAGTAAAAATCGGAGCAGTACAGAAAGAGCTTAAAGGGAAGATCGGCAAGATTTCAAAAGAGGGAGTAGTAATGAACGGTCTGACCTATTTTACCGCTACCATTGAACTTGCCGGGACAGAAGAGTTGAGGGTTGGTATGTCGGCAGAGGTCAAGCTGGTTAATAATACTGCAAAAGGGGTTGTTACAATTCCCATGTCGGTTATTGAATTCGATGATAGCAATACACCGTATGTATTAAAGGAGGATCAAAAAGGAAATCCCCTCAGGACTGAAATAGAGACAGGAATAAATAACGGTACGATAGTTGAAGTTAAAAAAGGTATTTCAAACGGTGAAACGATTCTTTATATAAATCCCGACAATCAGACAAATATGGGATTCAGGGGACCCGGATCAGCAAATAACAGGACTGATGGGGGTTCTGACTAATGGCTGAAATACTTAATATGCAAAATATCTGTAAAAGCTATTTTATGGAATACGAAGAGCTTGAAGTCCTCCATAATGTGAATCTTCAGGTTAGTGAAGGCGAATTTCTATCCATTCTGGGTCCCTCCGGTTCAGGAAAGTCTACTATGATGAATATTATCGGATGTCTGGATGTACCCACCTCAGGAAAGTATCTTCTTTCGGGAAATGATATAAGTCAGCTGAATGAGATAGAATTGGCCAAGGTCAGAAATAAGGAAATTGGTTTCGTATTCCAAAGCTTTCACCTGCTGTCAAGGATGACGGCTCTCCAGAATGTGGAGCTGCCGCTTATTTATTCGGGGCTGTCCTACTCTCAGAGACAAAAGCGTTCAATGGAGATTTTAGACCGCGTGGGGTTGTCAGATAAAATGAGAAACCTGCCCAACCAGCTTTCAGGAGGACAGCAGCAGAGAGTAGCCATAGCCAGAGCTCTTGTTACCGGACCTGCTGTTTTGCTTGCCGACGAACCTACCGGTGCTCTTGACCAGAAGACAGGGGTACAGGTTATGGAACTTTTTGAAGAAATAAACCGTGACGGCAAAACAATAATTATGATCACACATGATACCAATATAGCACAGCGTGCAAAGAGGGTTGTGAAAATACTGGACGGGTACCTTTCGGAAAATTTGGAGTAGCCCGTTTACATTTGGAGGTAAGGCATGCTTTGGGAAAGTATTAGAATGTCATGGGAAAATATAATAAAGAACAAACTCCGTTCATTTTTAACAATGCTTGGAATTGTTATCGGGGTTGCATCCATAATAGCCTTGATTACCATTGTTCAGGGAGCAACAGCCAGTATAAGCAATGAAGTTAATTCCCTCGGCGTCAATAAAATTATGGTTAATGTAGCAGGAACACCCCTGAAAAGAGGACTTACAGATGATGATATAAAAAGGATATCGCAGCTTGACAATATCAGTGGTGTTTCTCCGACAATATCAGGTATAACCTCAATTATTTATAGCAGTAGCGTCATGGAGAAAGTTACTGTTCAGGGCAAAAATGAAGTATTTTTTAAAACAGATGCCAGCTTGTTGAAGTCAGGAAGAACAATCAGCATTCTTGATATTCAAAGTAAGAATCAGGTGGCAGTACTGGGAAGTGAAATAGTAAAGGAGTTATTCTATGGAATTAATCCCCTGGGTAAGGAATTGATTATTAACGGAACTACTTATACCGTTATAGGAACTCTCGCAGAATCAAGCGGCTTCAGCATGAACTCAAATAATGAAGCTGTCCTGATTCCATACACTACAGCTCTCAGAAGTCTTGGAGTAAAGAATGTTTCCAGCCTGGATGTGTATCTGAAGAATACAGGACTTGCCGACAAATCGGTCGTTGACATCAAGGGTGTTTTAAGCCAGGCCTTTAATTATAAGGAAGAGGCCTACTCCGTTTTCAACATGGGCGATATGATAGAATCCTTCCAGTCCATGATGTCCATCATGTCCATGCTTCTTGCAGGAATTGCAGCTATTTCGCTGATTGTAGGAGGAATAGGCATAATGAATATGATGCTAGTATCAATTACAGAAAGAACAACCGAGATAGGCTTGAGAAAAGCATTGGGAGCAACCCCCAACAGAATACAGCTTCAGTTTATAATAGAAGCCATTTTCCTTTCACTCATAGGAGGTTTGATTGGCTTGATAGTGGGAGGTGTCATAGCCTACGTTGCTGCAATAATAATAGGGATAATTTTTTCAATATCGGTATTTACAGTATTACTTGCAGTTGGTTTTTCGGCAGCAGTAGGTATAATATTCGGATACATGCCTGCCAGAAAGGCCAGCAGATTGAACCCCATTGATGCTCTGAGAAGCTTATGACAGGCCGAAGAGATAAATATTACAAAATTTTCAGACAAATAAAAATACCAGTTGTTTCCAACTGGTATAATGTTTTTTAACAGTAGCGAAGCTAAGCTATTTAGCAACTCAAAATTTATATATATACTATAACCTCAAAATGGCAATGTGTCAAGAAAATATTATCAATTTTAAGAAAAAAGTATTTAATAGTATTTTATTTCCTTATGGTTATATGTGAAGCATATAAATAATTGCTTCTCCGGTTTTTCTTTTTGGATTTTTTATTATAAAATAATTTTTCCGGAAAAAATGGAGGTGTAAAATGATAACAGTTGAAGGCTTATGTAAGACATTCAAGGTTGCAAAAAGATCTGCCGGTCTGAGAGCAGCCGCAAAATCACTTTTTAAAAGGGAATATTCGGAAATTGAGGCATTAAGGGATATTTCCTTCAATATAGGAGAGGGTGAAATTGTAGGCTATATCGGTCCCAACGGAGCAGGAAAATCCACAACAATAAAGGTAATGAGCGGTATACTTGTTCCCGATGGAGGCAGGTGCGAAATAATGGGACGGACACCTTGGAACGAAAGGATAGCACATGTAAAAAACATAGGAGTGGTATTCGGTCAAAGATCTCAACTATGGTGGGATGTACCTGTAATTGATTCATATGAATTGCTCAAAGATATTTATAAAATACCGTCAAAAGAGTATACCAGAAACTTCGACATGCTTATTGAGACACTGGACATAAGTAACATTATTAACATTCCTGTAAGACAGTTGAGCCTGGGTCAGCGGATGAGATGTGAAATAGCAGCATCCTTATTACATAGTCCCAGGCTTTTATTTCTTGATGAACCTACTATTGGACTGGATGCAGCATCAAAACTGGCTGTTCGGAAGTTTATTAAAAACATAAACCTTGAAAGAAAAGTGACTGTAATTCTCACTACACATGATATGAATGATATTGAAGCCCTTGCCGAAAGAATCCTGCTTATCGGTAAAGGCAGAATACTCTTTGATGGAAAACTCAATGCTTTAAGAAACAGGTTCGGGTCATATAAAACTATAACTGCCGACTGTCTTGAGAATAATGATATGTTCTCGCCGGAAGGGACAAAGATCCTGTCACGGACTCCCGAAAAAGTAACCTTGCAGGTGGATACCGCCCGGGTGGGTGTTTCACAGGTCATATCCACTTTATCCGAAAGGCTGGAAATCATGGATATAACAGTGGAAAATCCACCAATTGAGGAAATTATGGTTGAGCTTTATAAGGAGTTTGAAATATGAGGGCATATTTATCTGTATTCAAAATAAGACTTATAAACGGGCTGCAATATAGAACAGCAGCTGTTGCCGGTTTGGCTACACAATTCTTCTGGGGCTTTATGTTTATAATGATATATGAAGCATTTTATAAAAATGGTACGGCAGTACAGAATATTTCCTTAAACCAGCTCATTGATTACATATGGCTTCAACAAGCTTTTCTGGTTTTCATAATGCTCTGGTACAGGGATTCTGAGATATTCAATCTTATTACCAATGGCAATATTGCATATGAGTTGTGCCGGCCTTGCAGCCTCTATGGTTTCTGGTATGCGAAGCTCACGGCTCAGCGTTTGTCAGGTGCACTGCTCCGCTGTTTCCCCATACTTATAATTGCTTTTTTTCTACCTGAACCTTATGGGTTATCCATACCGCCAAATCCTGCTGCGGCTGTATTATTTGGTGTGACTATAATTTTGGGACTGATGGTGCTGGTCTCTATCTCAATGCTGATTTACATATCGGTTTTTGTAACCATGTCACCAACGGGTTCCTTGCTGGTTTTTGGTGTATTAGGTGAGTTCCTGGCAGGAATGCTCATTCCTCTGCCGCTTATGCCTGAATGGCTTTATAAAATAGCGTATGTTCTACCCTTCAGATTAGCTTCAGATCTGCCTTTCAGAACCTATTCCGGGAATATAGGCACAAGTGAAGCTGTTTTTGGAGTAATTCTGCAGGTAATATGGTTTTCTGTATTGGTTTTACTGGGAAGAGTTTTAATGAATAAGATTCTTCGCAGAGTAGTAGTACAGGGAGGGTAAAGGTATATGAGCTTGTATTTAAAATATATGTCGATTCTATTGAAGTCTCAGATGCAGTACAGACTGTCGT
>JAQSXC010000336.1 GCA_029266335.1 Eubacterium sp.
CTGGTCGGTGTCAGGGAAAAAGGACTTTATTGCTTCGGCTATTTCCTTCGGAGAGTGACTGTCAACCCAGACCTGACCTTTATAAATAGCTTCTGTGAACTTTTGAACAGTGTCTTTATTTTTTTCTATGTAGCTTTTTTTTGCAAAGTATGCTGTATATGGAATTTCACCGCTATCCTGGCCTACAGAGGTTAAAATATAACCTTTACCCTCTTTTTCAAGCATAGAGGCTGTAGGTTCAAAAAGTGTGACATAATCACCTTTTCCCCCTGTAAAAGCTCCGGCCATCAAGGCAAACTGCACACTTGTGTCAACCTCGGCATCTTTGCCGGGGACCAGGCCATTTTTGTTAAGTACATACTCAAGGGTCATTTCGGGAACTCCACCCTTGCGTCCGCCGATTATGTTTTTTCCCTTCAGATTGCTCCATTTAAAATCGCTCTCGGCTTTTCTTCCGACCAGAAATGAACCATCCCTTTTGGTAAGCTGCGCAAATACTATGGGGTAATCTTCCTTGCCTTCATTATAAACGTATATGCTTGCCTCCGGTCCTGCAAAACCTACATCACATTGCCCCGACAAAACAGCAGTCATAACCTTGTCGGCTCCCTGCCCGTTTTGAAGTTCCACATCAAGGCCGGCATCCTTAAAGAATCCCTTACTTATGGCAATGTATTGCGGTGCATAGAATACTGAATGTGTTACTTCGCTCAAGCGTACTTTTGTATTCTGTTCCTTAGTTCCGCACGCCCCAAATATAAAGGAAATGCAAAAAATCACCGCGAGAATAAGGCATAATTTCTTCACAAAAACCTCCCACCTGCGTGTCCTGCACGCTGTATGAAAAAATATGGATTTATATAAAAAGCCAATGCTTATAATTTAAAAATTTTAACCATTACTGCTAGTAGTCTATAACAGCTAAAACGTGTATTGTCCCGGTGAGGAAATAACCGACGGCAATATATGAATTTAGATGTTACAGACTGCTAGATATGACTCTTAATAAAAAACTGCTGGAGAAGTACAACAGCTTTATACATTATGCCGGCTGCTATACAGAGTATTATTACGCTAGCCATAACCAGATCCAGCTGAAATACCTGACCGCCATATACAATCAGATACCCGAGACCTGACTTTGAAACAAGGAATTCTCCAACGATAACACCAACCCAGGAAAGTCCGACATTTATTTTCAGTGAGTTAATGATAACTGGCAGGTTGGCTGGAAAAACAACCTTTGTGAAAATATGCAGCCTTCCTGCTCCAAAGGTTTTGACAAGCTTTACCTGCTCTTCATCGGTAGCCATGAACCCGTTCAGAACCTCCAGAATGGATACTATCAGGGAAATAGCGAGAGCTATTACTATAATGGAGGTTGTACCAGCGCCAAACCATACGATAAAAATTGGTCCCAGTGCTATTTTAGGAAGGCTGTTCAGTATTACCAGATAAGGCTCCAGTACCTTTGATAGAAATTCCGACCACCAGAGGATAACTGCTATTATGGTTCCGAGAATTGTTCCCGATATAAATCCTATTATCGTTTCAAGGCAGGTTACCCCGATATGTTGAAAGAGCTGGCCTTCATTATATAACCGCATAATTGTTGAAATAATTCTGGTTGGCTGGCTTGTAATAAAAGGATCAATTATTTTTAATCTGGCGCAGATCTCCCACTGCGCTACAAATACTATCAGAATTAAAATCTGGGTCAGGCTGATGAGTACTTTTTTTCTTTTTCGTGCCTTCAGATATGTAAGCCTTTCTTTTGAAGGATTTATTTCCTTGTGTTTAGACATGAACATCCAGCTCCTTCCAAATTTTGTTGAAATAGTGCCTGAATTCCGGAGCTTCTCTGCTGCAAAATGGGGTTCTGATTTCACATGTCAGCTTGATATCATGGACACTCTTGATGGTTGCCGGCCTGCTTGTAAGCACAACAACCCGATCAGCCATACTGATACTTTCTGCAATATCATGAGTCACAAGTATGGCTGTTTTGTTTTCCTTTTTGATTATTGAATAAATATCATCCGCTACCGCAAGTCTGGTTTGATAATCCAATGCCGAGAAAGCCTCATCCAAAAGTAGAATCTGTGGTTTCAACACAAGAGTGCGTATTAAAGCGGCTCTTTGCCTCATACCGCCTGAAAGCTGAGAAGGATATTTGTCTTTGAAATCGTATAGACCGTAAGTTCTTAATAAGCTGTTGACGTATTCAAGGTTTTCCTGTGTTTTAGCTTTTCTTATTTCCAGACCCAGCATTATATTCTGTAAAATTGTCCTCCATTCAAAGAGGTAATCTTTCTGCAGCATATAACCTACTTCCTCGCAAGTCCCGGATATGTCTTTGCCGTTTATGGCTATGCTTCCGGTTGAAGGCTGTAAAAGTCCGGCAATAATTGATAACAGTGTAGACTTTCCACAGCCGCTGGGACCTACAATACATATAAATTCACCTTTGACTATCTGCAGATTTATATTGGTGATGGCAGGTATTTCGCCATTTGGGGATTGATAGTTCATACCGATATTTTTGATTTCAACTATGTAAGGCAACGTTATAACATCTCCTGCCACTATTAGTACTCTGACAACCCGGATTATGTATAGTACCGCTGGTTAAATTTCCTCATTAAGTACTAATTAATTTTCTAATATAGTATATAGATTGAGGAGGGAATTGGTTAAGCTTTTTTAATGAAAAAAGCTGAGGATTTTGCACTCAGCTTTTTATT
>JAQSXC010000122.1 GCA_029266335.1 Eubacterium sp.
TTTATTTTATATTTATGCTTATTTTATATTACGTTGTATTTTATGTTTTTGTTTTATATGTTCAGGTTTCTTTTATGATAAAGTTACTTTCTCTCCAAAATAATCGGCAAGATACTGCTTTAATTTCTTATTCCCAACAAGCCCTGCATCCTGCTCCAGCATTTCCCTGGCACTATCCTGCGCAAGCTTTAATATTTCAATATCCTTATATAAATTAGCTATTTTCAATTCTGGTAAACCATGCTGTTTTGTTCCGAAAAAATCACCCGGTCCTCTTATTTCAAGATCTTTTTCGGAAATAACAAAACCGTCATTTGATTGTGACATTATCTTCATGCGCTCTCTGGAAACCTGTGATTTGGACTGATTGAACAAAACGCAGTAGGATTGTTCGGCACCTCTTCCCACCCTTCCTCTCAGCTGGTGGAGCTGTGCCAGTCCAAATCTTTCGGCATTTTCTATTACCATCAGTGTAGCATTAGGTACATTTACACCAACTTCTATTATGGTAGTAGAAACCAGAATACTTATTTCTCCTGCTACAAAGCTCTTCATAATAGCCTCTTTGTCGGAGGATTTCATTTTACCATGTATGATTCCGACTCTTAAGTCTTTAAATACATTGCTGCTGATTTCTTCTGCTGTAACCACCGCCGATTTTGCCTCTATTTCCTCCGATTCTTCAACCAGAGGACATACAATATATACCTGTCTGCCTTCGGTGACTTTTTCCCTTATAAAGTTATTTATGCGCTCTCTCATACCTTCATTTACTGAATAAGTCTTAATGGGCTTTCTTCCTGGCGGCAGTTCATCAATAATGGAAATGTCAAGGTCACCGTAAAGTATCAGTGCCAGCGTTCTTGGTATCGGTGTGGCAGTCATAACCAGCACATCGGGATTCTGTCCCTTTTCTGCAAGTACAGTCCTCTGCCTTACACCAAATCTATGCTGCTCATCAGTTACAACCAGCCCCAGTTTTTGAAACTCAACCGTATCCTCTATCAATGCATGAGTACCGATTACTACATTTATACTTCCATTCTTCAACCCTTCAAAAACTGTTTGCTTCTGCTTCTTTGGCTGACTGCTGGACAGTAGTTCCACAGAAATATTATACTTTTCAAACAAAGGTTTTATGGATTTGCAATGCTGCTCAGCCAAGATTTCGGTAGGTACCATCAGTGCGCCCTGGTATCCGCATTTCATCGCCTTAAAAAGAGCAAGTATGGCAATCATTGTTTTTCCCGAGCCGACATCACCCTGAACCAGCCTGTTCATGACATTTTCACTTTCCATATCCTTTTCTACTTCCATGAATACCTTTTTCTGGGCATTGGTAAGTTCAAACGGCAGAGATTTGATAAAAGTCTTCATCTCCTCCGGCTTAGTGAAACTGATTCCCTGTCCCTTATTGGCAGCCAGGCTCTTATATGTGAGAAGTCCAAGCTGAAGCATAAACAACTCTTCAAACACCAGTCTGTATCTGGCCTCTTCTTTTTGTGCAAAAGAATCCGGAAAATGAATTTGCGTTATGCAGTCTTTAAGGCTTCCAAGCTTATGCCTCTGTTTAACAGGCTCAGGGAGCATGTCCTCCAGTTCAATATTATCCAGGCTTTTTAAGGTTTCCTGTATAATGGTTCTTATCACATTCTGCCCCAGATTCTTTGTTGATGAATATACAGGAAGAACCTTCAGGGTTTTTGTCATTATGTTTTTATCACTTTTTTCGAATACCGGATTTATAATCTGGGGCTTATTAAGCTTCTTATCTATTTTTCCATAAAAAATATAATTCTCTCCCAGTGACAGAGAATTCTTTATATACTGCTGATTAAACCATACAGCATTGATCTTTCCTGTGCTATCCTGAATTGATACCTTGGATATGACCATACCCCGTCTGGGTCTGGCTTCACTTACATTTGAAACAACAGTTCCCTCAAAAGAACATAATTCTCCATTTTCAAGATCAGCGATATTTTTAATTTTACTTCTGTCCTCATAATCCTTCGGGTAGTAGGTCAGCATATCATAAACAGATCTTATGCTCAGCTTTTCAAATAATGAAAGTCTGGATTCTCCCACTCCTTTTACATACCTGATTGATTTTTTCTGCAGCTCTTCAAATGAAACCTGTTTCAATGAAAACCTCCACAACTTAATACTATGACATTACTAAAATAATCCCAATATGAAATAATTGTATCACAATAACTCAATCAATTAAATCGGATATCACTCAATACTTTTTAATATCACTCAATACTTTTTTGATATTTGATTTTCGTATAATTATATTGGGTTTATATTAGAGCAAAGACCCTGATTTATTTATAAAAGGAAACCTAATCGCATATATTAAATCAAAACCTGATTTATTATTAACATAAATTAAGAGAATTTATGCGAAAATGCTTGAGTATTAGGTTTTGTTGTGTTAAAATAATTATTGCTTTGATGCCGATTTTTGAGAAAGAAAAATTCTCCAATAATTAAAGGAGGTGTTATATATGGCAAAGTGTGAAGTATGCGAAAAAGCAACTACTTTTGGAAACAATAGAAGCCATGCGTTGAATGCTACTAGCCGTACATGGAAACCTAATGTAAGAAAAATAAAGATAATTGATAATGGCACACCAAAATCAATTAACATATGCACAAGGTGTCTTCGTTCAAACAAAGTTACCAGAGCTATCTAAATTTGATTACGTTAAATCTTTTAAAAATAAAAAAGCGTCTATACGCTTTTTTATTTTTTTCTTTATCTTTATAATGCTTGGGAAATTATAGGTCTTCCTTATATATTAATTTCCGTTATTAGCATTTCAACAAAGCCCTTGTTACATGTTATCAAAGACTTTGTCCTTCTCGTTGCTTAAAAGCTCTCCTCCAAAAGATGGAATAAAAGCAGTCCCATCAACAGTAAGTATTTAACCTATTCTAAATACCCTTTTTAATATGCTTCCGAAAAATTTAGGCATCTTTACAACTACTATTTTCATTATTACACTCCCCCCAAAATGGCTCCTCACTATTTATCATATTCCTTTGTTTTCATTTTCGTGATTATAACGTATAAATTAAATAGAAAATTTTTCGTCCATAAAAAATTTTCTTATTTCGTTATATTTTGAAAAACTTTTGTTTTCACTGTCTATTTTATATACAAGCTGAATAAATATATTAGGAACAGTTAAATAATAACTTACCATTTTTCAAGAGGTTATTTTCCTTGAAAATCGGGTTCTATTATTTAACTGTTACATAGTACAAGTATTGATGAATAAGTGGGAGTGGTTATATGAACCTGATAATAATTACAAATTATAAAAGAAAATTATTAATACTTTTAGCAGTGGTCATTTTATGGGGTTTATTGATTTACGGAGCCGGGCTCATCTATGATGGTACTGTAGAATATACTATCAGTGTTAACAGTGATATATCTGTCTCCTATCCTTCAATCCTGAATGTAAAAAACATATATTCCAAGTTCAATGACGCTGCACCCTACATACAGGCCAGTAATACCAATTATAAAAACTTCGTCGAATTTCATTCACAGGAGGAAGGTTTTAAATTCAGTTATCCTTCTATTTTCAAACTGGATCAGCAAATCTTTCCCGGAAGTGAAATCCTTTACCATATTGATTTTCAAAATAAAGAAGATAAGAAATTTTACGGATTTGTCCAGGTATGGAATATGCCCTACTCCCTTGAAAAATTCCTGGAATTATCAAAAGAAGCGGCTATGAATGAATTTGAAAACTTTAGCTCCAAAAAGATTAAAGTAAACGGTCTGGATGGTTATTTTTGGGAATATACAACCAAAAGCGCCAACGAAAATTACAAAAACCTGGAGGTTTTTCTTACGAAAGGTTCCAAGTTCTACAGAATAAGCTTTTATATACCTGAAAAAGATTATGGTAAGAATGACAATGATATGTTCTGGAGAATGGTTAATTCCTTTAATATAAATCAATAGCACCTTTTATAAAATCACTTACTTGCTGTCTTGGCTACTTTTAGCTATTCTGACGCAATTACGCCCGCATTCTTTTGCTTTGTAAAGGGAATTATCAGCATCTCTGGTCAGTTCAATCTGGCTTATTGAGGTTTCAGGGAAGCATGAAATGCCAAAGCTTGCTGTAACGGAAGCTGAAATTATATTATCCTTTATTATATTATTTGCAATTTTATTACGTAAATCCTCCACTTTCTCAAAGGCCTCTTTTACTGAAGTACGAGGCATTATTATAACGAACTCCTCTCCACCGAATCGGGCAATAGTATCTGTAGATCTTAAATTGTTCTTAACTGTTTGCGCTACACTTTTTAAAACCACGTCACCGAAAAGGTGCCCATATGTATCATTAAATTCCTTAAATTTATCAATATCAAGGATTACAAGTGTTAAATTATACCCCTGCTCTTTTGCCATATTGAATTCTTCTTCAAATTTTTGATGGAAATAAACTCTGTTATATACACCCGTCAAACCGTCAATTGTAGCCATTTCCTGCAAATTTGCATACAACTCGGCATTTTCTATTGCCATACTTACCTGTTTCCCTATTGTCGTCAAGAGTCGAAGGTTGTCCTCATCAAAGGTATTGTTATTTTTATGCTCGATAAGGGTAAGTCCGAATTTTCTGGCTTTTGAACTTAAAGGCAAACAAATAAATGATCCAATATCCCGGGTTTTAATAAAATCATATTTGTCGGGGTCAACGGAATTCTCCATTATGGGTTTTTCACTTTCCAAAATGTCCAATAACAGCTGACAATTTATATTATCATTTAGAACAGCCAGGTCTTCCTTCTTTAAAATATTTGTAAACTGAACTTTCAATTTGTTTTTCTTGTGGTCAAGTAAAACGATGGTTGAATAGTTTACGCCCATTACTCCTAAAATAACATCATTTACAAAGTTCAGAAGCTCATTAATATCAAATATGGAACCTATGGCTTCACTTATCTGCTGAAGTGTATAAAATTCTGCAATGCTTGACGTAAGACGGCGGTTGGTGTCTTCAAGCTTGTGATTGGTTTCCATCAATTTATCATATTGATTTTTTATTTCCTCCTGAGCAACTTCAAGCTGTTCATATTTTTCTCCCAGCTCGATAACAAGCCTGGCATTTTCCATCTCATTCCTGATGCTGCCGGTGTACACTGCAGAGCTAATTTTTATCATAGCAAACAGTATAACGAATACACATAAAATCTTAAAGGAATTATATACAAGCATTGAGTATACCAATGTTGCATGTCTTAACAAAAAAAAGTCTGTAAATAAATAACAAAATTTTATGATGGTACTGAAGGCCAAAAGAGTGAAACCGGCCTTACTTCCTCTGTGGAGACTGATAAACACCAGAGGAAACAGCAATAATACGGCTTCTGTACCATTATAATAATTCATCATAAAAAAGGATATAATTGCAACTTCAATAAAGCGGAATACATCAAATACCCTGTCAGTATACAAATTTTGCTGATTTACAAATGTAGTCTTGGTAATATTAAATGTAAACAGTATTAAAATTGATATATTCAGCATTATTCCCTGCTTGACCAAAAGGTTGGAATCTATATTAAATATATCTCTGATAACATAGCTTGTTATAAGTAATACAATAAATATCCAGCAAAGGTTTATTAAAACCTTTTCATATTTTTGTATCTTGTTCATAATTCCTCCATGATTTTTCCCAGCAGCCCGGTTTTAGCACTTAAAGCTTAAATTTCTCCCAATAAATCTCGATAATATCACCTGACAGAATACTGTCTGTAAAATTAGCAAGCCTTCCATTGAGTTTTAGTACTATGTTTCCCTTTGGAGAGGTTAAATCAAAATTTATATAATTGAAAACATCAACAAAAATATATTGTTTGTCTTCATTCAATTTGATATTCTCTCCATTAACCGTTATTACAAAACCTTTGTCCTTTGTAAAAGTTTCAGCATTTGATGCAGTTGTAATCAGGTTATTCCGGTCTATATTCGGCTGATTTGGGACTTCATTCGAAACCTGTTTATATGTTATCTGGTCATTGTCCTGCAAGGTGTAATCCAGGTCTTTACTTTCTCCGTTTACAAGTAATATATTGTCTTTCAAATCCAGATTAAATTCTACAACCAACTTGCTTAGAGTACAAACCTCATTAAGTAATATATCATCTCCGTCATTTATTTCATATTCCGGGCCTTTATTTTCACTATTAACAGTTACCTGAGGCATAAGCTTTAAAACGTCATTGTTAAGATTTATTGTAAATCCGACAGGGTTCTTAATATAATCGCCGATACGTTTTACAGCATTTGTGCCATTCTTTGCCGGATTTACTGTTATTGAGCTGCCGGCAGTAATGTTGGTGTCAAGACTTGCAGGTGAATTATTTACCAGTATCCCGGCAGCAACTCCATGTTCCCCTTTAATAAAAACAGGGTTTCCGTTAAGTTTGAATCTTAGGGATTTACCAGTTCTGCCGATTAGTTTGTCAGGATCAAAACCGACCAGTATCAACGCATCAGCCACTGTCAGTTTTTTTGAATTCAATAGTTGTATCTTTTCTCCGTTGACAGTTACAGATAAAAAATCCTGCCCCTTTGTATTGTATGCCATCATAGCGATACCAAAAGGTGTAATGGATTCAGGACCGGATAATTTTTTTATCTTACACCTTATATTCTGTATTACATCTCTTCCCCTCACAGCGACCCTGTCACTATGAATTCCCAGTTCCAGCGCGATTTTATCTGTAAGGCCGGGAATCTGGCTGCCTCCTCCAATTAGAAATACGGCATTGGGAGCTTTTTGATTGAATTCCATGATTTTTTCAGCTATACTCTTTGCCAGTAGTTCGATATTCGGCTGTAGCATTTCCAGGGCCATGCTGCTGCTGATTTCATGCTTCTTTCCAAGGATGTCGGTATACTTGAATGCCTCCACTCCTGCTGTTACCGAAATTTTAATTTTCTCAGCAGTATTAAAATCTACAAGGCATTCCTGAGCAATTTTCTCAGTGATTTCATCTCCCGCAATCGGTACCATTCCGTATGCAACAACCGATCCGTCCTTTGTTATTGCAATATCCGACGTACCTGCACCTATATCCACCAGAACTAGATTTAAGAGCCTCAAGTCTTTGGGTATGGTAACACTTATTGCAGCAATAGGTTCAAGTGTCAGACCGGCAATCTGCAAGCCTACTTTATCCATTACTGTATAAAGGCTGTCAACTACTACATGAGGCAAAAATGTCGCCAGAACTTCAACACCAATCTTCTTACCTTTGTGTCCGACAAGTGATGATATAACATATCCGTTAAGAAAATAATTTACAACACTGTAGCCAACACAGTAAAAAGGAATTTTTTCATCTGTTGTCAGTTCACTGTCCAGTTTAACTTGAGCATTTTGTACGGCATCAACTTCAAGACTGCCGACAATATCAGACGTAATTTCTCTTCCCTGCTCAATCTCATATTCCAGCTTTGTCTGACTGGTTTTGAGAACCCTTCCTGCAGCTGCAATTGCAACCTTGACTAGTTTCACTCCCAGTGTTTTCTCAAGTCTTTCCTTAACTTCGCCAACTACTTCGGCTACTTTGCTTATATCATGTATTTGACCGTCCAGCATTGCCCTGCTTTTATGTTCATATATTTCTGCCGCAATTACTTTAAAATATTCCTTTTCATAGAACCCTACGATACCCACAACTGTTCTGGTTCCTATATCAAGTGCAAATATCAGATCTTCAGGATTAAAGGTTTCTTTAGTATCTATTTTCTTCGGATACTTTGGTTTATCTGCCATGTACTACCCCCACTTTAATAGTAGCTTTTGACCGTTCAACTCTTAATATAATAATCACATAAATTATTTATTTTACAGTTTTCGCAATCCGGTTTTCTTGCATTGCAAACTTCTCTTCCATGAAACACCAACATATGGCAAAAATCTGCCCATCTATCCTTTGGAATTATCTTTTGTAAATCGTATTCTATTTTTTCAGGGTCCTGATTTTTAGTCAACCCGATATGATTTGATAATCTCTTGGCATGTGTGTCAACTACAACGCCCTGAATACCATATACTTCATACAGCACAAGGTTTGCCGTTTTTCTTCCGACTCCCGGAAGCTGCAGCAGCTCCTCCATATTATCAGGAATTTTGCCATTGTACTTTTCAACGAGTATTTTACAACAGCCGATTATGTTCTTTGCCTTGTTTCTGTAGAAACCGGTGGATTTAATATCCTGTTCCAGTTCAGAAAGCCCGGCATTTGCAAAATCCTCAGCTGACTTATACTTTTTATAAAGATCCTTCGCTACTATGTTTACTCTGGCATCAGTACACTGGGCTGCAAGCTGTGTCGACAGTAACAGCTGAAGGGGTGTACCGTAATCAAGAGAACATTTGGCTTCAGGATACAACTGGTCAAAAATATTCAGAATCTCAACAACCTTTTGTTTTTTATTCATAAGTTACCTCCTCAGGGCACTTAAAACAATAACCCTTAGTCTCTCTTTCCAGGGCAAGTTCATATAGTTTAAGATAAGCCAGGCTTGGCTTTTTCCATGAGAAATCACTATTGAGTGCACGCCCGATCAGTTGATTCCATACAGCAGGCTGCTCTCTGTATACCTTTATTGCTCTTTCTATAGCCTTTTTGCAGGCTGTAACTGAAAACTCATCAAATTTAAAACCGTTACCTGCACTGTTATCTTCATCAAAATCTATAATAGTTTCAGCCAGTCCGCCTGTCGCTCTGACAACAGGTATTGTTCCATACCTCAAGCTTATTATCTGCCCCAACCCACAGGGTTCAAACCTGGAAGGCATTAAAAACATATCACTGGCAGAATATATTCTCTTGGCAAGGTCAGAATTAAATTCATAAACAGCAGCAACATTATGGGGATACTTATTCTCAAGTTTTGAAAATGCCTTGTAATAATAGTCATCACCCAGACCCAGTACCGCCAGCTGAACATCTTCCTTTTCAATCAGCTCTTCAATACACCCAATAAGCAGCTCAAGACCTTTTTGACCTGTCAATCTTGTTACAATACCCATTAACGGAGCATCGCTTTTTTTTAGCTTTAACTCTTCCTGCAAAGCTGTTTTATTTGCTTTCTTCAAGCTGAAATTATCTATATTATAATTGTAAGACAGAGCTTTATCCTTTTCAGGATCAAATTCCTCATAGGAAATACCGTTTACAATTCCAAAAAGGTCGTTCTTCCTATCATTTAGTACACCCTCCATTCTTTCTCCATAGGCTGAAGTCAGAATTTCTTCAGCATACTGTCTGCTTACAGTATTTATAATATCGGCATAAACAAGGCCGCACTTCATAAAACTGAACATACCATAGAATTCAGCCTTCTCTGAGGTAAAAAATCCATCTGCAAGGTTGAGATAGGGGATCACATCTGAACCGAAATTACCCTGGTACTCCAGATTATGAACGGTATATACAGTAGCAATATCCTTATAAAAGTCCTGATTACGGTATTTTTCCTCCAGCAAAAGACATATCGGGCCGGTATGCCAATCATTGCAATGTATTATATCCGGCTTGAAATCCATATATTGCAGCATTTCCAAAGCAGCTTTACACAGCAGGATAAATCTCTGTGCATCATCATTATAACAGTAGATGCCTTCCCTGTTAAAATAATGGTGATTTTCAATAAAATAAACCGGTATTGGCTTTTGGTCCAAATCAACCAGACTGCCTTCCTTAACAATACAGGTTTCTTTTCTATCACCCATTTCAACCGGAAAATCAGAGACATATTTCATATCAAGTTTTATAAACCCATATCGAGGCATAACAACTCTGACATCGTGCCCCAGCAATGACAATTCTTTAGGCAGGGAGCCTGCCACGTCAGCCAGTCCTCCTGTTTTTGCAAATGGATCAACCTCAGCTGAAACAAAAAGTATCTTTAATTTCTTGTTATTAAACTTCACTAAACTACCTCCAGATTAAGTCCTCACACCAGTTCTCTTATCATCCTAATAAATACATCGGATATTTCAGGATCAAATTGAATCCCCTTACAACGCTCTATTTCATTAATGGCCAATTCCATTGTCATACCTTTTCTATAGGTCCTGTCGCTGGTCATGGCATCAAAAGCATCTGCTATACAAAGTATTCTGCCCAACAAACTGATTTCTTCACCCTTCAGCTTATTGGGGTACCCACTGCCGTTAAATTTTTCGTGATGCTCAAGAATAGCTCTTAAACCTCTTCCTAAAAACTCTACATTCTTTAATATATTGAAAGATATCTGCGGATGTTTCTTAATTTCTTCATATTCCTGATCAGTCAGAGTTTCCGTTTTATTTAAAATTGAAGCAGAAATGCCGATTTTACCGATATCATGTAAAATAGCTGCATATCTCAGGTCTTGAATAACCTCTTCATCAAGATTCAAGTTGGCAGCAATTTCGCAGGAAATCTCCATAACTCTCTGACAGTGTCCGCTGGTATAAGAATCTTTTGCTTCAATGGCGTTTACTAAAGACATAACTGTCTGTATATACCCCGTGTTAAGACTGTTTGAATATTTAAGCAGTTCTTCATTCTTACTTCTGAGTTCTTCTTTTGCTACATTCAAGTTGTTTATATTATCATTCAAATCATCATTTACAGCGGCTGTTTCTTCATATAATGCCTCAATCTCCTGTTTCTGAGCATAAACATCATTAAAAAGCTGAGATTTATCCATAGCAACTGCTGCATAATTGGCTATACTTTTCAAGAAAGACAGATTTACTTTTTTAAAGGAATTTTTTACAGGTGTCTCTATAAAAATAACACCCAGCTGCTCATTGGATATACTTAAGGGAATTGCAAGCTTATCTCCTGTAACTCCCCTTTTGTTGATTGGAATATGGGTATTAACAACAATAGAATTCGTATTGAAACATTTTGTTACTACAGAATCGGCATCAAAGTATTTTCCTACCTCACCGAAGGAAATTCCAAGTTCATATCTACAGTAAATATCCTGCGAGTCGATGTCTTTGAAGCATATGAGGCATCTGTCACATCCTGTAAATTTCTTAAAAACTTCGAAAACATATTCAACTATATTACCCATATCAATTGTTGAATTGAACTTTTCGGAGGTAACCCTGAGAACCTCAAGTTCGTTTTGCTTTTCCACCAGTAATTTGAATGTCTTAAGAGCATTTCTTTCACTGCCCGGATAAGAAAAGCGTCCGTGTATATTATATAAACCGGTATATTTTTTTATAACCTTCTTGGCTTTATTATTTCTTCGGATTACTAAAATACTAAAATCAAGCACATCAAGGAATAAAACAATAACACCTAAAATTAAGCTAATATATATGGAGCTTTTAGCTTCATTTTTCAGTCCATAGATTAATAGGGGTATAGCTATTATTCCTACCATATATTTGGCTATATGAGAATAATACTTGATAAAGTTCATGTATCCCTCCACCAGGTTAGTATATATTACCACATATCTAATTTTAAGGTTTTTTGGCCGTATTAGCAACATAAATAGCATTTTTTCTCTAATTTATTGTAAATAAAGCCCAAAATAAAAAGATACCGCATCATTGCCTATGCAGTATCTTTTAACTGTTTATCTATATTTATTCTATTTGGTTTCACCAAGTTTTACCTTTACAGTTTTGTTTTTTCCATCTCTGAATATTTCTATGGAGACAGTATCACCGGGTTTGAATTTATTCTTTTCATCCTCCAGTTCTGCATAGGCTTTGACAGCTTTGTTGTTAAACTTAGTAATTACGTCACCTGCCTGAATACCCGCCTTTTCTGCTGCTCCAAGGATTTCAACATCTGCTACGTAAACTCCCATAGGCATATTGTTTTCTTTGGCAACGTCTACTGTATATCTCTGGTCAACAGATATACCGAGATAAGGTTTTGAAATATAGGTATTTTTAATAAGTTCATCAGCAATTTTCTTTGCGTCATTTACAGGTATTGCAAAACCCAGACCTTCAAAACCTGTAGCAACCATTTTAATTGTATTTACTCCTATAAGCTGCCCCTTTATATTTACCAAGGCACCTCCGCTGTTTCCAGGATTAATGGCAGCGTCGGTCTGTACCAATCTGATTTTTCTTCCGCCGTCCAGCTGAACTGTTCTGTTCAATCCGCTGACAACGCCCTGTGTTACTGAGCCCATATATTCAAGTCCACCGGGATTTCCAATGGCAATTGCAGGTTCACCCACTTTTAATTCATCGGAATTTCCAAATTCTATTGCGTTCAGATTTTTTTCATTGATTTTCAGAACTGCCAGATCGGTTTTAGCGTCATAACCCTTAACTTCAGCTGTATAAGGCTTATCTATTTTGTTTGGAAGGTATACCTGGATTTTGGCTCCGCTTTGCACTTTTCTGGTTCTATCATTCAACGCATTTTCTACAACGTGATGATTTGTAAGTATATATCCGTCGGAACTTATGATGATACCTGATCCTTCACCGCCTTCAGACTGAACACCGAATAATTCGTTTGTGTTCTGATAGGTGGTCCTGATTCCAACAACTGAAGGTCCAACCTTTTCGGCTACACTTGTAACTGCAGATTCCGCATTCTGAACTATTTCAACCCTTTTCAGCTCACCGGCCCGGTGCAATAACCAAAAGCATCACTGTAAGTACGGCCCCGCCAATCAGAGAGCTCACTATGGAAACTAATAAGTACTTCCAAAAATCAGATTTTTTGGAAGGTTTTTTATAACTCTCTTTATAATACGTATTATTGTAATTCGGTATGTTATAATTCCCGTTACCATAGTTTCCGTTACCATAGTTCGGTGCTCCGGCATCTTGAGGATTCACAGGAGTATTCATCGGAGGATTCACGGGAGAATTCATATGAGGATCGGTCTGAGAGCTCATATTAGTTTGAAAATTCTGCATTTGCCAGATTTTCTGCGTTTCATCCATTCTGTTCTGAGCATGTATATCCTCCTGCTGTGCAGCAACAAAATTGTAATTGCCGTCTTCCTTAATTTCTGACTCCTGCTCTTTTGCAGCATTGACAGTGTCACCAGTTACAGATTCCTTTTGTGTTATATTTTCAGTATTTTCCGGCTTGGCAATCTCCGGAATAGTGGCGCTGGGAATATTCACCGTAGGAATGCTTACAGTAGGATTATATACTTCAGTATTCTTTGGAATATCATTTGTTTCAGGTATATTTTCACTCTGAGTATTTACCTCATGGTGTTGTACATTATTATTTTGCAGCTGATTGTCAGGTTGTGTTAGCTCATCATTTCTTTCGATTCTGTCATCATTCATTGAAAAGTCCCCTTTCTCATCAATATATTTAATATTTTAATAAGGTAATTTTAAAAAACTATGAACAAAGTGTTAATCTTCAATATTATTCTTAAAAAAGTCCATAGTAAAGGTAAATTTGGTACCTTTGCCGATTTCGCTTTCGACCCATATTTCCTGCTTGTGTTCATTGATAATATTTTTTACAATAGCCAGCCCAAGACCTGTTCCGGTTTTGTCCTTACCTCTTGATTTATCAGACTTGTAAAATCTGTCCCAAACTCTTTTTTGCTCGTTTTCATCAATACCTATTCCGTTATCCTGTATTGATATGAAAACCTTGTCTTTATTCTTTGCAGTTTCAAAAATAATTCTCCCGTTTTCGTTTGAAAATTTAACCGCATTATGCAATAGATTTATAACAACTCTCTCTATTGAGTCTCGATCCCCTGTTACAAGCATGTTTTCTGTATCAAAATTAGCTTCAATTTCCAGATTTTTTGTTGTAATCAGAGTTTCGTTTTTTATTACGCTTAATCTGATTAGTTCATTTATATCAAAAGGTTTGATACTTAGTTTAATCTCTCCGGCTTCCATTCTGGCCAGATCCAGAAGATCGTTTACAAGCCTGTTCAGACGGTTTATTTCATCTCTTACAATAATGAGATAATCTTCATGCTTTCCGGAAGGAATGGTTCCGTCCAGAATACCTTCAATGAAGCCTCGAATTGACGTCATGGGTGTTCTGAGTTCATGGGAGACATTTGCAATAAAACCGCGCCGCATTTCTTCCACCTTTTGCAGATCATCTACCATTTGATTGAAACTGCTGGCAAGCTGCCCGATCTCATCATCACCTTTCACCGAAAGTCTGTTTCTGAACTCGCCTGCTGCTATTATTCTTGCAGCATTGTTAATCTGCTTGAGCGGTTTTGTAAATCGAAGCGAAAATACATATACCAGTACTATTGCCAGGAATATTGCTACACCGCCTGAAATCATAAAAAGCTGAAATACTTTTGTTCTTAATCTCTGGATTTCAGGTAACGGAGTGTGAAGATAAACAGCTGCTATTGTTTCCTGCTGTCCGTTTTGAGGAATTACCTGAAAAGGCATTTGGACAGTCAGCCATGAGCTGTATTTAAAGGAATCATCCTTGAAAAATCCGAAAAAATCCCCTGTTTTTTGTAAAATAGCGCCGCCGTTGCTCATGACATCGTTATATTGTTTCGGGTCTGGCAATTTCGGCCAATTTGTCTCATCCTTATATTTGTCCAATACGTCTTTAGCAGCCGAAGGCTGGCAGAATATAACATAACCATTTTTATCCACCACCCAGATTATTGAATTACTTGATGTACTGGCCAAATCAAGATAGTATTCAAACCATTCATCGGCATTGACAACATTTTTTTGCTTTAAGTTGAGATAATAAGCAAAAACTGATTTAAGATTGTCTGCATTTTCTTCAAGTGCTGTAACCTTTTCTCTTGTTGCATAATCATTCAGAAAATAATATAGAAACCCGCCAGTCACAATATAACTTAATACAAGCAGAGCTATAAATATGGTTACAAGTTTCTTAAAAATTGTCTTTTTGAATTTTACCATTTATTATTTCACCTCAAACTTGTAGCCGACACCCCAAACAGTTTTCAGCTGCCAGGACTGACCCTCCAGATCTATCTTTTCGCGGACTCTTTTAACATGAACGTCAACAGTTCTGGAATCACCATAAAAATCAAAACCCCAAACGTGCTCCAGCAGCTGTTCTCTGGTAAATACCTTGTTTGGATTTGAAGCCAGGAAGAATAAAAGCTCCAGCTCCTTCGGAGGCAGTTCTATAAGATTTCCCTTTAATCTTATGGTATAGTTGCTTTTGTTTACAATGAGGTTGGGGAAGGCTACCTCCAGAGTATCAACTTCCTTGTGTTCATATCTTCTAAGTACGGCTTTGATTCTGGCAACCAGCTCTTTTGGCTCAAAAGGCTTAACCATATAGTCGTCAGCACCCAGTTCCAGCCCAAGTACCTTGTCAAAAGTCTCACCTTTTGCCGTGAGCATTATTATAGGTATTGAGCTTACTTTTCTTATCTCCCTGCACACCTGCCAGCCATCAATTCCAGGAAGCATTATATCCAGCACAACAAGACTGGGGGTATGCATTTTAAACGTATCCACTGCATTTATCCCGTTATAGGCGTATAAAACCTCATAACCTTCCTTCTGAAGGTATAGCCCGATCAATTCGCAAATATTTCTGTCATCATCAACTATTAAAACTTTACTTTTGTTATTCATAAAGTACTCCTCTATCTTACATTTATAAAGTAATTAATTTTATTATAACAATAGTGCTTTAAAAAGAAATATAAAATAATAATTGTTCGCAAAAAATTAATAAATATGAATTAAAGTTGAACAAAAAAAACCCCTCCACTCTATTTCCAGATAAACCAATGTTCATCTTATAAAGCGGAGAAGCTTTTATAAAAGGTATATTTTTAACAAATACTGATTAACCTACTTTTAATTCCAATCTCAATTTGTCAGCAATCATTGCAATAAATTCGGAATTTGTCGGTTTACCTTTGCCGATATTCACGGTATATCCGAACAATGCATCAATAGCTTCAACCTGCCCTCTGCTCCAGGCAACTTCTATAGCATGACGGATAGCTCTTTCAACTCTGCTTGGAGTTGTATTGTACTCTTTGGCGATACTTGGGTACAACAGCTTTGTAATTGAGTTGATTACATCAAGATCCTTAACAACCATCATGATGGCATCTCTTAAATACTGATAGCCCTTTATATGAGCAGGAACACCTATCTCATGCATTATATTTGTTACTTCCACTTCCAGGCTTCTGGATGTATTGGTAATATGTACAGGTTTCTTTTCGGTATAGGCTTCAGCCTTATGTAATGAGATCGAAGAAGACAATGAAGTTGATACTGACGGAATATATGTGCTGTCCTTCAATTGTCTGATTCTGTTTACCAGTACATCCATATCGAAAGGCTTTACTATATAATATTCCGCACCCAGTGCCAGCGCACGCTGGGTGATTTTGTCCTGTCCTACTGCTGATAAGACAATAAACAAAGGTTTCTTTTCCATATTGGACGCAGCTATTTTCTCCAATACTCCCAAACCGTCAAGATGTGGCATAATTATATCGAGAATAGCTATATCCGGAGCATTTTGAAGTATTAAATCCACAGCTTCAAAACCGTCTCTTGCAAGACCGACAACATCAATATCGTTTTGATTTGATAAGTATTCGCACAAGATATCGCCAAATTCCCTATTATCATCTGCAATAAGAACATTAATTTTTTTACTACTCAACGCAATAACCCCCCAAGATTTTTATTTTTCCAAAATATGTCATGCCTATATTATATTTTGAACTCGACATAATTTCAAGTTTTTTACTCTAATTGCCGAAGTAAATTTATCATATGTAAAACAAATTTCATTCTCTATGCCTTAATACTACCATATTTCTCTAAATTATAAAATAATAATATAAAATAAAAAAATTTGAATTTATTGCCCGTAATTATAAAATATAAGATTATTTTTCCACAAAACTTTTAATTTAAACTACTATTCTACATAGATTAAACTGAACCTACCTGTATAAATTGGTAGATTCAGTTTGAATTTTTAGTTTTTAACCAACCTTTAAATCTTTAAGCTGAGCCGTTGGTTTTTCATTAATATTTTTTAACATCCATTCTATAAAAATTCCATAACCCCTTGTAGGGTCATTAACCAGAACATGGGTTACTGCTCCGATTAATTTACCGTTTTGTATTATAGGACTTCCTGACATGCCTTGCACTATTCCACCAGTGGAATTCAGGAGCCTTTTATCTGTAACTTTTATGACCATCCCTTTGGGACCACTAAATGATTGACGTGCCACTTTTTCAATATAAATACTGAATTCCTGAATTTCATTGACAGCCTTTTCTTGAATGCACTGAAGTCCTGATAAACCTTCCCATAGATTCCGCATTCGTCATTTTTAATGATATTACCCATTGGTGGCTTATTTTCCATAAAAATACCCTTTAATTCTCCGGGAGTACCTTGTTCCCCCTTTTTTATCGCAATAATATTTGATTCGAGTACTTCTCCGCTGTTAACGGGCATCAGCATACCTGTATCAACATCAGTTATACCATGTCCCAGTGCCCCGAAACTGCCTGTCTCAGGATCATAAAAGGTCAAGGTACCTATACCGGCAGTGCTGTCTCTAACCCATAAGCCTATGTGATATTTCTTGTCATTTACTCCTTCAATCGGGTCGATTGTAGTAGTATATACAGAATTATCACGTCGGTACTTCACCTCCAATCTGTCTCCCTTACTGTTGTCAATCTGTTTGATAAGATCCCGGATATCTTTTAATTTTTTATTGTTTATTTCAAAAATAATATCTCCGGCCTTTATCCCACCATCTTTTGCCGGTGCTGCCCTTGTACCATTATCTGTATCTACCTCACTTACTCCTATTACCAGAATACCATCCATCCTTATTTTTACTCCTACTGTATTCCCGCATGCTGCCAGTTTCTTACTTGGAATAATATCAACCTGCATTGTTTTTAGAGGAATGACACCAAAAGCTTTAAAATTCAGCTTCACAGTACCCTTTTTCTGGGTTTTGAAAGCCAGCGGTGATATGAGCTCTAAATAATTTCCATTAGCTTTTATACTACTATTATTAAGTTTTAGTACTTCATTGTTATCTGCTTTGATATTTACATAATAAAAACTTTTAAAATTGTAAATATATTCTTCTCCCTCCAAAAGCGTCAACCTTTCAGGTATAACAGAAAATGCCTGCAAATAACTCAGTGTAACTACACAAAAGCAAACAAATAATAATACAAACAGCTTTTTTTTATTGGATTTTAAATAGTGCATTTAATCACGCTCCCGATAATAAAATACCATTTTCTGGCTGCTTGCTTTAATTTTCCATATTATCCCAATGAGAACAAAGTCACGCTTAATTTTGCTTGAGCGTGACCTTGAATTCATAATCATAAGTTAACCTTTATAGATTTTTATTATTCAAGTAAAATAAAACATGGCAGGGAATTAAAACTCAAAACAGCCTAAGTCAAGGAAAGTATATTTTATAATTTTTAAATAAAATTTGAAATGTCTACAACCAGATATGTAATGTGAAAAATTTCCAGACATAATAAATTGATTCTGTGTGCATGCAAAATTATCTTTAAACAATATCCTTAAACTAAATTGATGAAGATAATTTCCAGCAAAGAAGAGCACAGTGTGCCAACAAGAAGTCGCACCGAATAAACAAAAGTGGCTTAGCCACCTTTGTTGCAGGAAAATGTAAAAAAGTACAAGACGATATTCCGCAAAAACTGAGATTTTATTTCATCCTTTTTAAATGCTTTTCTTAAATAAACCGGCAGCTTTTAATAACTCTTCGGAATGCTTAAGCGCCAAAGGAGTTATATCAGTACCACCTATAATACGTGCTATCTCCTGAACCCTTTCCTTGTGTCCAAGATATCTGACAGATGTATATGTATTTTCATTATTCGAATTTTTTTCAATATATAAATGATTATCCGCCATGCAGGCCAATTGTGACAGATGAGTAACACAAAGT